>NZ_MAYS01000216.1 GCF_001756855.1 Candidatus Erwinia dacicola
TCTAGGACAGCCCCTAAAACTTTTTTGTCAACCATGTTAACTCCAATCATAAGAAAATTTTCAGGAGCTATAACAATACATTGCAGCTTAACGAACTTTAAGCATTTTTTTGACCTATGTTGCTTTATCTACCCCAAGTGGGACTCGGCAAAAAACTGTTCTGCCGAGTCTGCCACCACAACCCAAAGTTACCTGATCCTACCCACTATTTTTTGGACAATGCTACATTTTGTATGCTGTTCTCTACGGTTGTTACTATATGTAGAACCAGGCAGGGCAAGATTTCCAGTCAATCGTGAAGGTGAGGTTTGCTCTGCCCCACTTAGAGCTACGGATTTTGGTACTATATAAGTATACCTTCCTCGTACCGCTGCAAGCTGGTACTGTTTAAACACACACGACACACTTAAACAGAACCGGTTCTCAAAAATGACCCAAACAGTACCGACCTGCTTTGTTCGCGCCTATCTTCGAGCCTCCACATCCGAACAGGATGCATCACGAGCACGTAGCTCTATCGACACTTTCGCCACTGAGCGCGGGCTGGCCATCTGTAACTATTATATTGAAAATGAGTCAGGTTCACGGCTGGAGCGTCCTGAGCTTTTCCGGCTGCTGAAAGACTGTCGGCAGCGTGACATCTTACTCATTGAAGATGTTGACCGCCTTTCACGTCTGGCTGGGAATGACTGGATCACGCTCAAGAAAATGATTGCCAGAAAAGATATAAGAGTCGTGGCCGTTAATGTTCCCACTACCTGGCTACATTTATCTCCAGGGCTGACCGATTTTGATAACCGGATGTTTTCGGCCATCAATGACATGCTGCTCGATATGCTGGCCGCAGTGGCCAGACGCGACTATGAGCAGCGGCGGGAACGCCAGAAACAGGGGATCGCCAAAGCAAAAGCTGAGGGCAAATACCAAGGAAGAAAGGTTAACCAACATCGCTATGATGCCATTAACCGGCTGCTGGCCAGCGGCAGTTCCTGGAGCCAGGTTCAGAAGACCATCAATTGCAGTCGTGGCACCATTAGCCGGGCGATTAAACAGTGCCCCCCAGTTACAGCCCTCCCCTCTCTTTCCGGGCAGTCTGAGAGTGCTACCGCATTTTCCGTGACAGCCACTCTGTGGGTGCCGGTGCAGAACGGCAGCAAATTTACCCGTGGGAAGAAAAAGGTCAGAGAAGATATTGCCTGGCTGGTTGAGTACGACTATGACGGGAAGTTGTTGGACAATAATGAGTACAGCCTGATTTTTACGTATAGCGATGAAGCCGATTTGAAAGAGCAGATTGACGAACTTTTTGACGAGATATACCGCACCGCTGAGATACGTAACTGCGTGGTCGATGATATGACGCTAACCAATGATGCGACGAATCAGGGCTGGAATGAATACGATGGAGGTTGGCAATAATTTCCTGAGAGAAGCTTAAACCAAAATTCCCGCCAGTTCTAACATTCAAAAAAACACTCATATACTCATTCACACACAACAAACATATTTACTCATTTGTGTTTTTGTGTATAATTAAGCTCAAATGAGTAAACACACAAATGAGGTTTAAACATGAAAATTATCGCGTTCCTCAACCCCAAAGGGGGGTCTGGTAAAACGACTGCGGCGATCAACGTCAGTAGCTGCCTTGCCAGTTCGGGTAAAAAAATTGCAGTTGTAGATACAGACCCACAGATGAGCCTGACTAACTGGAATAAAGCAGAGAAAGCAGCATTCGATGTTTACACCGCAGCATCAGAGAAAGACGTTTACCAGGTAAGAAAAGATCTGGCTGAATATGACTTTGTGATTATTGATGGAGCCGGTTCTCTGTCAGTTATTACTTCCGCAGCGGTGATGGTCAGCGACCTGATTATCATCCCGGTAACACCCAGCCCTCTGGATTTTTCCGCTGCCGGTTCTGTCGTCACGGTACTGGAAGCCCAGGCTTATAATCGTCCGGTAGAAGCTCGATTCCTCATCACACGGAAAATCGAACAAGCCACCATGCTTAACGTTCTAAAAGATAGCATTGCTCAGACGGGTATTAAGCCGTTTAAAACTGCGATCACACAACGCCAAAGTTACGTTAAATCCGTCATGGAGGGTGAGAGCGTTTTCGATACCAACGATGGAGCAGCAAAGGGCGAGATAGCCATTCTGACGCGAGAAATACTCGAATCATTTGAGTAAAAACTCATATACTTATTTCAGCATATTAGAGGTTATGTATGGCACTAACTAAGCAACATACATCAAAAACAATGAGTTTCGGTGAGCATCGAGATCTTGAAAAAGTCGTCAATAGCACACCCACGGGAAAGCAAAAGAGAGTCAACGTTAACTTTGATGAAGAAACACATATCCGCTTCAAAGCGGCGTGTGCAAAACAAGGTACATCTATTACTGATGTTATAAAGGACTTGGTTGATAGCTGGCTGAAAGCAAATGACAGGTAACTTACTCAAACACACATATGAGTAAAAACCCATATATAATAATAAGAGAGTATAACCATCCAGAGATACTCTCTTGTTAAGCAGATCAATGCTGCTGTGGCTCTGGAACGTCATCGTTAACAGACGGGCTACTTCCAGCATCGGCTTCTTTCTGCGCGGCAATGAGCCCATTGGACTGCTTGCGAGTGAGCACCGGCCGCGAACGGTTAGCTGCGTAAAATTTTGCGACAGTTACAACTTCCTCACCGGTAAACGTCTGTGGATCGTCCGGGTTATTTTTAAGGCTGTTCTTCGTAATCTGGAGAGCAACTACTTCCGGATCAACATTATTGGCGAGCTGCGATGCTACACGTTTCGCTGAATGACCTGTCCTGCTTGTCTGGTCAGACGTAACTTGATCCTAAGTATCAAGTGCCGCATCCTTTCCGCTTCGCAGCGTGTCTCTAATCTTTTTAACTGTCATATTGCACCTCAGTAGATACTTCAATAAAAAATGCGTAATCACACATTTACTCAAAAACACATGTATTCCCTTTGAGAACACTGATCTGGTGCATAAATTTTTTATGTACCAGATCAGTGTTGGCCAAGCAAAGCGCGGCAGGGATTTTCTCATCCAATTAGAGCCTTAGCCTTTGCTCTGATCTCAGCAAGTTCTTCAGGCGATACAGTGCCTTTTTTTGTTACTTTTCGCGCTCTCCAGTCAACACAGGTAACTTGATCGGCAAGAGCAACACTTTCGCGGCTATCCGATAGTTCTACCTCAAATGGATAGCCTTTAGCTTTAGTGGTACACGGAACGCAAAGCAGCAACCCTACAGGATTATTGTAAGAAAAAGGGCTGAGGACGACAGCAGGGCGATGGCCCCCCTGTTCGTGACCTTCTACGGGGTCAAAATCCAGCCAGATTAGATCACCAGAATTTGGTACGTAACGTGAAACCATTTAGATCAATTCCTTTCCGACTGGCGAACCAAAATCTATTTTTCCCTGAACGTTATCTGGTGTGATACCTGATAACAGTACATCCAGTGAATACTCTTTAGATTTCAATGGTACTAAAACAATTTGGCCAGCTTCATCAATTTTCAAATCGAGTTTATCTTCGACATTAAGTGCTGCTGCTTGCATTACGCTGGCTGGTATTCTGATCGATGGGCTATTGCCCCATTTTTTTAGCGTTACTGTTGTCATTAACATTTCCTCCCTCATATTTGTAGATACATTGTAGAGGATAAACAATGTATCTACAAGCATTTCCCTTCCTGCTAGACCGGGTTTTTAGCTAACTTTCAGTAGTGATGTAGGTAAGGGCTAAAAGTGCCTTTTCGCTGTAGTGGTTACAGTTAACTCCCTGCCTCCGGGCAAAGACCGGAGGTGTTACTTAAAGTTGTCGGGGAGCATAGCGACCATGCCGAACCGGCGCGGCCGTCAGGCCGCTGCAAGGGCGGTCATTATCGGTTTTCCCCGTTATCCACAGAACTTATCCAGCGAATAAGTAGATCTTTAATGAAGTTAAGTAGGTCGAAGACCTGATTGTTTTGCAGCTAACTATTGGTTGATTGCAGATAGTCCCATTTACCTATTTGCAGGTAAGTGTGCATAAAAGATATAACGCCGGTGTTGATTGGGGTTTTGACCAAATATCGGTGAGGTTATCGTGATAATGGTGACTAAAAAACGAGCTGTTTTAGCAGATGGACAACGAACATCCTCCGCAGGGAATCGGATTAGTAAAAAGAGGGCGGGTTAGTGAGGCGGGGCTGTGCCTGGCTGCTCCATATTTACCAGTTCAAGCTGGTAAAGCTGAGTCCAGACCATTTTTTCAAACTGCTGAGGGGTTAGATGGTGTATATCACCCTTCATATCACGGAAAATACGCTCGGCCACCTGACGCTTTCGCTCATCGAACGGTAATTCGGCCAGCTTACGCCGTTGTTTGCCCTCAATAGCGCGTGTACGGCGGCTGAGTATCGTCTGATGGCGGCAACGTTCATACCAGCGCTTACGGGCTTCTTTTACTGTCATAGCCTCGCCGGGTTGTAGAATGCCGTCCTCAATAGCGCGTAGGCGTTCTTCTTGCTCTGCTCGTAGCTTGTCCATATCCACACCGGTAAGACGCCAGCCTTCTTCTGTAATGATTATATGCTTAGGAAAACGGCACCCGTTCACATAATCCCACTCAGTTTCAGGCGCAAGGACTATGCCAAACCTCGCCAGTTCGTCTATCAGACGCGACACCCTAGATACCGTCACGGCAGTTTCAGGGATGATCTGGCCATCTTCATTCCGTGGACTGAGTTCTTCAGCCAGCTTAGTGATGTTGATAGTGACAATACCGGTAGCAAGATCGGCTTTGTTGACGAAAAGCACAAACAACGCATCGAGCAAACGCCGGCGTACTTCACGGAAAGCTCTTTTTCTGTCTGCGACAGGTCGCAAAAAAGTGAAGATTGGATCGGCAGAAACACGACGACGAATAACCCAGGCACCAGAGGTTTTGTCCTGGCTCATAAGGTTACGTAAGGCTCGACCATGCTGTTTACTGAGGGGCTTATAATGCGCCGGACGCACGTAGAGCGGTAACGGACATTTACAGGCTGTAGAATGTTCGCCACGGTGACGTTTATCGGGGTTTTCTTGGGAAGATTTAGTCTGGTTACCCACGCCCGCCCGCGCTTATGGCGAGGAAGAGGGGTTGTTTTAGGTTATGCATTTGCTATAATCCTTTTCAGGCGCCGCGCCTGCTTTCGACCCCCTGAATATCCCTCGTTCCGCCAAGTTCGTCAGGATTTCAGGGGGTTTTTGCATTCAGGGTGTGGCTTTTGCCTATCACCCTTTCCCTAGACGCTATTACCGGGAACGT
>NZ_MAYS01000217.1 GCF_001756855.1 Candidatus Erwinia dacicola
CCATCCTTCCAAATTTACACCACGTCCTAAGACTCTACCGTCACAGAGATGATGGACGAAGCGGAGGCGGAGGTGCTGGCGTACTTCGGGTTCCCGGGAGCGCACCGGGTGAAAATCCACTCCACGAACACGCTGGAGCGCCTGAATAAAGAGGTGAAGCGGCGTTCCGACGTGGTGGGTATCTTCCCCAACGAAGAGAGCATAACCCGGCTTCTGGGTGCGGTGCTGACGGAGCAGAACGAAGAATGGCTGTTGCAGAACCGCTACCTGCCGCAGCACAGCATGGCGGAGATAGAGCAGACCGCTGAAAACGATGTGATCGAGGCGCTGCCACTCAGCGCTTAACAGACATATTACCGGACCGGAAGGCTGGATCTGAATTTACACCACCTTGACGGACTCGACCTCTGCCGGCACATCTCGGTCTTTATCAAAACCTCACCTTTCGCCGTCAACGAAACTTATTACGGCAACGTGGCCAGCGAAAAACTTCTCCTGCCAACCCGTGATACGCGTGACATTATTAACGCCGCTGTGAAGGCCATGGACCGTATCTGGATAGATGGGCATCGATATGCCAAAGCTGGCGTGATGTTGAACGACTTCACTCCATGTGGAGTGTCCCAGTTGAATCTTTTTGACGAAGTACAGCCACGTGAGCACAGCGACGAGCTGATGAAGGTTCTGGATGGGATCAACCATTCCGGTAAAGGCAAAGTCTGGTTTGCCGGTCGAGGCATTGCCCCGGAGTGGCAGATGAAGCGAGAAATGCTGTCGCCAGCATATACGACGAGGTGGAACGAAATTCCGACTGCAAAGTTATAAAAAGATTAAATCCGTCTGGTATGGGGGTGGCCTCCCTGTGGGCGACCACTTCCAATAAACAGGTTATTTCTAAAACTTCAGTAAACAACTAAATCGGAACCCAGAGGGCCCCCCGATTTAGTTATTGACTGATTAAAGGAATACAAAAATCTAATTTGGAATCTTCAGTGTATTATGTCATGGAAATAAATATTAATTAATGTGCTGTATTTGGTTGTCTTTAATGTTTTATCCTGGCATAATATCATTATTGAAATAACAAATGAATGTCCATTGCGGATTCATTGTTGTTCACTTCCGGCACTGGCCATTCTCAAAGGAGAGCTAACATATTAAATAATACTGTTTCTTCTACAGTACCATATAAAAAACTGCGTCAGGCATCACATTAATGCCCGCAAACATAATGTTGATACGTTGAATTTTAAACGCGGTATTATTAGTCTTGCGAGATCAATAGCAGCGCGTAATCTTTTACAAAACTTAATCGTGTTCAGCGATGACGAAGTTGAGCAGGGCTGTTGGTTTGTCGCCGCAGGTCAGCGTAGACTTATGGCTCTTGATTACCTCCATCGTGTTGGTACAATTGATGACGATTATCCTGTGCGTGTTGATTTCATTGATAAAGCTGATGCGCTTGTAGTTTCAGTCTCTGAAAACAATGACCGCGTAGATATGCATCTTTCAGACCTGATCGTCTCTGTCAACGAACTTGCTAATAATGGTGATTCAGTAGAAGTGATTGCAGCCAAGTTTGGCTATAAAGCTCACTATGTCAGGAAGTTGATGAAGCTGGCTAACATGGCTCCTGAGTTAATGCAGCTACTGAAGAATAATAAAATTTCCTTGAATCAGTTAATTGCTTTGAGCATTACAGACGACCACGACCTCCAGTTAAAAGCATGGGAAAATTCTTCTTATGATAAGAACCCGAAGGACTTGCGTCGTCTGGCTTTGAATGAAGAAGAGCCTATAAGCGATAATAAATATATCAAGGTCGTTGGTATAGATGCTTACCGTGATGCAGGTGGTGAAATTAAACATGATCTCTTCACCCAGCATGAGAGTCATGGTGGTTATATTCTGAATCCTTCACTTGTTCAGGAGTTGGCACTGAACAAATTGCAAGTGCTCGCTGAGCAAGTCGCTAATAATGAAGGATGGAGCTGGTACGGTAGTCAGGAGCGTCTTGAGAGTTGGGGGGATGATTCTAAACGTTATGAATTCCCGAAGCCTCAGCTTGAAGATTACGTATTTACTTCAGAACAGCAGAATCATTTAGATACTATTTACGATAAGCTCGAAAATGTTAAGTTTGCAATGGAGGAGGCCGAGGAACTCCGAGGTGATGAAAAATGGGAAGCACTCCGTCCTTTATCAAAAGAGCGTAATGAGCTTGAACAACAGAAATTCGAAATACTGGATGTGGCCGAGTTCACCCAGGAATATAAATCACAGCGCGGCGTCATTGTTTCAATTGGCTATCATGGTGATATTGTTATTACGCGTGGGTTGATGAAGCTTGTTGATAAAGCCAGTAAAGAAAACAAAGCCGTAAAAGTAAAAACTGACGGTACGGTGGTTCCTGTCACGCAAGTTTCAGCTGCGTTGGCCAGATCACTGTCATGTGAACGCACTCTGGCAGTCCAGGCTGTTTTGTTGCAAAAGCCGGAAATTGCATTGGCTCTGACCGTTCAAAAGCTTGCTCTGTCAGTTTTCAGCGCTGGTTATCATCAGAATCCAGCTTGCTTCACCATTCAGGAAACAACTCGCACGATGATCGAAGCCGCCCCTGGTTGCGAAGATGGTGAGGCAGTCAAACAACTGAGATTGGCCAAAGCCAAGTGGTATGAATCACTTCCTAAAGGTTGGGAAGACGATTTCACTCTGTTGACTTCATTAGGAACAGACCAGTTACTTGAGCTACAGGCTTTTTGTGTCGCTGTGACGCTGGACGGTTCCGTATCTCAGTACGAACCCAAGCAGAAGAGTAAACTGCATAAACTCGAATTTGCAATGAACTTCGATATTCATGAGTACTGGAAACCTACGGCTCAAAACTTATGGAGCCGTCTCAAGAAAGAAGGAATGATCGACCAACTTACTCAGGCTGGCGTCAGCGTTAATAAAGACGAGTTTATGGCTTATAAAAAAGGTGATGCAGCTAAGCGCGCTGAGCAACTAATCGATGGAATTAAATGGGTTCCTGATTTTATGTGATTATCGAGGGGTGGCATGTATTTGCCGCCCTGCATAGATTGTCCTCAGTACATCTTCAAAATTTAAGGAATCTGGGCATGGCTAATATGAAGCAGTTTTGGAAAGGGTGGGGTTATATGTGCCAAGTGGTTGGCAAGCGGCACACTCGTACTTACGTTGGCACTCCGAAATTTCACTATGGCGCCCTAAGTCGCTTCCAACAAATTAAATGGCTGGACTAACCCATGAGTATTCTTACCAGAGAATGGTTGCAGCAAAAAATTGCCGATATTGAAGCTCGCCATGACGACCCATGGCTTGGGCTGGATGAAGCGACAGCAACATCCTGGTAGCTCTGAGAATGGTGCTGGCATCGCTCGAAGCCAATTCTGTGGCCTGGACTGATGAACAAGAATTGCGTGATGTAGATAAATTTGGCTGCGGATACTTGTTTACAGTTAACCCGATCACACCAAATGCAGATCCGCGTCGTGTCATTAAGCTTTGCCGCATGCTGGAGATTGAATGATGGAATTCACCAAAGAGCAGTTAATCGCGCACATCGCTGCAAAGGCTTCGCGAATAAAGCCAGATTTGCAGGTTAACGATAGCCTCCGAATTGAAGCACTGATGAATAAGCGCGTATTGGAAATCGCGCTGGCATCGCTTACCGTACCAGACGATATACCGCCACACGTTCTGGACGCGATGAGCGATATGTGTGACGCAGGCTATCACACTGCAAGCGTACATATGCCAAGCATCGATTCGCCAGGATTCACCAGCTGGGCCGATGATTGGCACGGTATAACGCTTGAAGATGGTATTGAAGTGGAAGAAGACTAAGTTATGCGAAATTTTACAACACTTGCTGCCAGTTTCCGCATGCAGATAGCAAAGCAGTGGTCAATACGGTGCGGGTTATCACCGGCTCTGGCCATTGAGCAGGTTGTTAATGAGGCTGTTAGTGTCGGGTTACTTAATGAGCCTCGTGTGCTCCCGGGAAACACGTTTACAGACTGGGCCAGTACAGGAAAGTCACCTGCATGGGCGGCACAAGCAATGCTGAATCTGCTTCTCAAGTCTGGCTGGGTTCCCGGAACTGAAAGTGAGTGGGCTGGCGTTGCAGCTATCCAGGTACGTTCCGGGAAGTCATTGCCTAAAGAAGGTTATGTTGAAAAGCTGTGTGCGCTCTCCCCTGCTTTGGACCGGCTGACAGCAGCTGGCTGGATACATGCCGCACTACTCGAGAACGAAATTTTCGTATACGAAAAAAACGCGAGAATCAAGCGCTAAGCATTTTGACTCTTTTAAGTGACATTTACTTGATTTTGTGTCTCTTATAAGTGACAATAAGACATGATCAGGGAGTAAGGGGAAACTGGATGTATAAATCTCAGTTCTACCAGGATGAAAATGGCGATAAACCGTTTAGTGATTGGTTGACGAAGCTTAAGAAAAAAGACCGTATCGCCGCGGCGAAGATAGACACCAGAATAGACCGGGCCGAAGCGGGTAACTTTGGCGATCATAAATTTGAAAGGGATGGCGTCTGGGAGTTACGAATTGATTATGGACCAGGCTATCGGGTGTACTACTCGATAGAAGACGGTGAAATCATCCTGTTATACGTCGGCGGCACGAAAAGAACGCAGGACGCCGATTTGGATAAAGCAGTTGGATACCTCAAAGACTTTAAAGCGAGGGCGAAAAAATGACAGTAGCGAATAAAATGGAGACCGCCAACAAGGCGGTCGCAATCGCACCGGCAGTTGACCGTGACAAACTCATGATTGAGGAGTTACGCGCCGATCCTGATTATGCTGAACTGTACCTAAAGACCGCACTCGAAGATATTAACGAGGAAGGTGGTTTAGGCGGTTTTCTCATAGCGTTACGTCGCGTGTTAGAAGCGAGGGGCGGCATAAACGAAGCGGCCAAGAAGACAGGATTAGCCCGGCAAAGTATATACCGTGCATTATCTGAAAAGGGTAACCCAACAATTACGACTTTGGCGCAGCTTGCTTCTGCCGCAGGTGTGAAGCTAACTTTAATAGGTAAAGCCCACCATTGAAATTAAGTAAATGCGGGATTAGCTTGCATGGATGATCAGGAGAGGATGGCTATCTACTTCAATTTGGGCTGAGAACTGGCTCGATCAGCTCACGGCCCTGGTTCTTAACATTACCCACGGCGCGTGAGACTGCATGCCAGGTAAATGTTTCAAAGCGGGCATTAATTAATGGCGGTTTATCCCACCATGGTGGTGCGTAACCCCACAAGACAGGATCGATATGCAACGCTCCTCCACGTTGGTTGAGGAGCAGAACCTTAGTCCCAGGCGCGACATTGTATCGAGCTATAGGCGCTGGGTCGAAAGGGATATCCCTGTCGACGTCACCGGTAAGCACGCTAAGATATTCTTCACGGCTAAGCGATTGAGAAAAGCGGCCACACATACGAACCTCCAGTCAGTACCCAATTATAGGCCATTTAAGCACTCATTGACCCCGTTCGTGGTGGCTATACCAGGTCAAGACGTCTTCAACTGGTAATCCTTGCTGATAACCCCTACGGCGCTCCCCGGATTGATGACCGCCGGTCGGACCCAGATCACTCGTTCCTTGAGCCGCCTTATATGACCTCTTCTGAGATGGGTACGCCTTGGGGTTCCTGGTGTAGCATCTGTCGCACCGGCGTAAGACTTAGTGTGACTCGTTCTTTCATCTGAGATCTGAAGAACCTTGTATTCAAACTTAGGCTTAGGAGCTGGCTTAAGCTTCTTACGAGCTGATGGTGGGAGTTTTCTCAAGCCATCCGGTGTGGCTGCATTGACTGGTTCGATGATGACGTTAGCGCAGTTAAGAAGGCTGCATGCGCCAATGTAAGCAAAAACTTCATCGCGGGTATTCAGAATGATATCTGCGAACAGTTTATCACGACCACCCATGGCTCTCTCCATTTCGCTTGCGAACTCTGGCAATGCGATGAATGGCTCAACGATAAACTGTGTCAGGTTTTTCTCTGGGAGTTGGTCAGCGGATTTGAGTTGTTCTGTGGCCAGGACCGATGCAGGTAGTAATTTGAGTTTCGCGTCACTTAGCTTTTCAAGATGATTATCATAAGGAACAAAGGACCCACCCTGGCATAAGATCCACGACTTATCGTGATCATTGAAGTAAATTGAGAATACTAATACACCACCCTGCGGAAAGCTTTCTAATAGTCTATCGAGATTGGGAACAGGGCATAGTTGTTTGTGCTCATCTGAATAATCGATGCACAAAGCAATTCGTTTGGTTGAAAGTGTATTGGGGAAATCTTTATATTTCTTTAACGGAGTATATTTTACCCAAGGAATTTCAAAGGTTACTACCGGATAAGGTAGGCGAGCTAAATCGAGATGAGTTTGGCTGAAACTTTCGACGTCTATAAAATCGGCGCAATTTGGTAATATAAATTTTGTGCTTTCTGAAACAAGATCTACGACTTTCCGTATTACATACGCTGACAAAGGAAATATCCGGGAGATATTTCGTTCGGTTTCATTAAGAAACTTTAACGCTTCTTGGCTGTAGTTAAGTAATTCAATGTTCCCATTCATAATTAATTCCCTTTCACAAGTTAGGATAAGTTAATCGCGGTTTCATATGACGTCCAGTGAACAGATGGTACTAAACTACCAAATGAAACTGTTACTGTCAGAACCACTGGCAGTTTTTTTGAATTTACTTATCGTGGGAATATCTGGTAATGGTGGCTATGTCGGTCGGGTGTAAGGTAAAACGATGATTGGCTCAGCATGGGGGTAGGCTCTTTGCGGGTTCTACCCCCCATAAAAAGGGTTTTTCAAGATATCGCCGTCAACCACTAAATCGGAACCCAGAGGGACCCCCGATTTACCAATTGACTGCATGAACGGCGAACTGGTGATAGTACGCCAGGCTAATTAATGGCTGTTATGCGGCCATCAACAATGAGGTACTTAACAGCTGGCATCAGGCCCTTTTCTCCAATTTTCCCGATCGTCGTTTCAAGGTCATTGCCGCACCACCACTGAAAGCGAATTTCGGTTCCTTCTCCGGCAGCGACGGATGTACCTGGTCCTGCGGTCACCGTTGAATCCGAACCAGTGATAACGTTGCAAAAAGCACCAGTATCAATGCTACTGTTGTCGCCCGCGATAACAACACAGTTGTTTCTGCACTGTATGTAAGATTCAGCTCCTGCGGTTATGTTGCAGTTGTCAGCAATGAATACGGTGAGGTGAAAGCCGGCTTTGATTTGAATATCATTGGAGAATGTGAAATTGCGGTGATCACCGCAGGTGATATGTGTTTGCATAGGTTTCAGTCCCAAATATTAGTGCATTAAGCGCGCCAAAACTGGTTCCAAGCAGGATTGGTGGCGAACTGAACATGGTTTGGAACCCGGATGCACTACCGGCCGCTACAAGTAGCGCCACGCCCAGCCCGCCATTGCTGGGGACTGTACTATGCATCACGGGGTTCCAAGCCCGACCGTCGATTGTGCGACGGATTTACGACATTATAAGTTTACTGCTTTGAAATTCAAACAATGATCATCAGCAACGGCAACTTTGCTGAGTTCCAAAGCTTCAGAATCTTGAATTTTTGAAGCTAAGGTTAGCGCTACGTAGACAACAACTGTGCATGCAATAAATGACAGCAGAAAATGTCCGTTTATCATCAGGGTTGTTGCAACGGCAATATAGGCTATCGCAGTGGCAATGCTCAGAGCAGTAACCTTTGCTAGTACGCTGTTTCCATACTTGATGGAAGAGCCGATGATGCCGGCAATTAGCACTAATCCAATGAGTGCTCCGATAATCGGTATGGCGCAAATTACAGATGTAATCATGAAAATGAGGCTAAGTTTTTTTGTGTAACCAGACCTGGTCAGATTTACGTCTGTTTCGTACAGGATTTCAGTTGAAACATTAAATACACGAACCATGCGACCGTTTGTATAAACGATTCTCACTGTGTCGCCGATAGACAGTCCTGATGTTACTTCATCATTTAGTTCAATGTATTCACGCTTATCGCCGAATTTAAAGGTGACAGCATTACCTGTAATAACTTCCACTACGCCAGTTTTTAAATTATTTTTCATTTTAATGGCCTCAGGGTATTTAACTACTTTTAAAATAGCACAAATTCTAAGTAGGGGCAATAAATACCCCTCTTAGGAAACGTTATTTTATACTATTTTGGGTGCTGCACCATTAGAACTACCAGAAGGATTTGCTCGAGGTTGTCTAGTTCCTGAATTAAGCCCATTTTCAGTTTTATTAGCCAGAACGTTAACTGAATGTCCAGCTTTGTCAGACATATCTCGACCGAGACTTTGACCCATGTGTCCTCCAACCCAGTTGATCACTTGATCTGGTACAACATTAATTAATGAGAATGAAGAGCCGACGAGCGCTATAGCTGTTCCACAATATAAAACTAAATATCCGATAAGAGTTGCTATTCCGGTTACTGAATCAAACTGAGCATTAGCCATTGCCGCGGGCATGAATTTGTTTAGTAACGTTCCCCCAATGATAACTATACCGCCACCTAATAAAAATCCTCCAACCATTAATGTTGGTCTGAACATTAGGTTTAAAATAAAAATATAACCATGGGTCGTTTTTTGCCCCATACCTTCACCATCACCTAGTAAATGTGCAAAGGCCCATAAAGCAGATGCGTAAATCGCCTCTCCTATTATAACGAAATAATTAACGCAAGCAGCAAGCCATATCAAGAACGGCATCAGCGGAATGTAAATTGCTAATGTTATCCCGCATCCAATTAACATTATAAAGCTAAGGTTAATATAAACACCCAGAGATTCTGCTAATGACTCAATTGCTTTGCCTACCCCAGAGAACTTGTTTACAACATTTCCAAGAAGTGATTCGTTTGCCCCTGCCATGAAAGCTTTGATTGCGGCGAAGCTCAGTATTCCAGCTTCTGAACTCGTTATGACGTAATCACCAAGGTTTTTCATAGCAATAACTGGGTTGACTTGTCCGGAGTCATTTTGAGACAAATTGATCAAATTGGTTGTAAGAGATTGCCCTGCTGTATTAAATACGTATCCAAGGAAACTTGAGGCGTCAGTAATGTTGTTAGCTTCGTATGATGATTTTGCTGTCAGAACTCCAGCACTTGAATTGTCAGTCACTGAGCGTTGGGCCTGATATGCGCTCATAACGAGACGGTACTCATCATCAACAGCTGGACGTTGCCCGGTTGATGCACCAAATGCCGATCCTTTGGCCGCAGCAGTATTTCCAACCCGATTATTCGCAACGGCTAAAGTCTGGTACCAGCTCCCTAGCGACATCCAGCCTTCAGTTTTGATGGTTTCTCCTACCTGGCTGGTAAGATTTTTCAGCTGGCTATTGATATTTGATGACCTGATAGCCGCTGTTACCTTATTTTCATAAATCTGACTGGCGTTCTGGATAATCGCTTCTGCGTTTACCAGGCTGGCGTTTTCGTCTTGCTGACGAGCCAGTACGCCGTCTACGAATTGTTGTGCGCCATCACGCAGAGCTCGTTGCATTTCATTAAGGCCAGTAGCATGAGCTTCTCGGATCGCATTAATGTCTACGTCAGCTGAAATGCCGAGTTTGGCCAGTAATGATTGTTCCTCTTCTACAGCGATTGTAGCCCCGCCACATGTATAGCTGCGCGACTTGAGGATAAAACCATTGTCCCCGGCCAAACCTGACTGGTTGATATAGTCACCGGCAGAAGAAAAACCGCCGACAGAGTTAAGGTTATCGAGGCTGGCATTGATACCGAACATACAAAGATTCGCCTCGAAAAGTGAACGCGATAATTCGACAGTAGAAGGCGCAGCAGGTTGCAGGACAAATGACTGCCCATTCATAAACGCATCTACAGTCAGGTCAGTAGCAATATTCGCCCCGCCTACACCCACTTTTGCCGCGGCGTAAAGCATGAGAAGGGCACTCAGACTCCAGCCATTCGGTAGTGGTGTTAACAGTGAAAATGCCGCTAGGACGCGGATAGGCATCCATACTGATGCCTGGTCCTTATCCAGAAACACACCATCATGCGCTGTCTGGCTGGTCTTCCTCAGAATGATATAACCGCCCATGGCAGTACCCACGATGAGAAGTGTAGAACTGAAGACTTTGAGGACCTGAGACACCAGGCTGTCCCCACCGTCCTCAAGAATACCGTTCAAAGGGTCATTCACGATCTGGCCAAAAAGCGTCACCATTGCCTGCCGGCTAATGTCGGTACCGCGATCGGCTGCCGTTGTCAGATCATCAAGATTCTCAGCGTGGCCTGTTATAGGTGCACCCAGGGAAATAACGAGCAGAGCCGTCAGAAGAATTCTGCTTACCTGTGATTTCAGGCGCGGATTCAGCGTATCGCGCACCCAGTTTGTTTCAGCCCGAAAATCAGCAAATCCCCCCTTCTCGCTTTTGCTTAAACGCCGGTTGTCAATTTGCCACATACGGAACTGTACCGGCACGGCAAACAACATCATCGATGCTGAGAAAATTAACATACCAATGCCAAACAACATGGATGTACGCATCAGGGTAAACATGCCACCCAGAAAAATTAAATATGCCAGTACCAGGATCATTCGTTTCCGGATAACCAGCATCTGCCGTATTTCTTCAAGACTGTACAGTTGTCCACGGATGGCCGCATTTCTTTCAGCAAGTTAGACAGCCTCTTCAAAAGACAGTTCAGCACTGTTTTCCTGTTGTTCCTCTGTCCGGTCCTGGCCTTTGCGCGCAGCAAGTTTTTGCCGAATATCGGCATGAAGGTCTCCGATAACGGCGCGACTGAATAGACCCTAGTTT
>NZ_MAYS01000218.1 GCF_001756855.1 Candidatus Erwinia dacicola
AGCGGCCACGCGCTCAAGGATATAGGGCTTGAACGGGTCAAGCTTGCAGGGTCTGGGTGCGCGAGGCTTGTGGCGGATATCCGCTACGGGCAGCGGGCTACGGATATATCTGCGAACGGTCTTACGGGAGCATGAAAGCTGGCGCGCGATGGCGCGTATCGACATGCCCTGACGGTGTAAAACACTCATCTCCACTCTGGTCTCCAATGTCATCATTGGCAGTGCCTTAAAACTGCCATTTTTACCCTGGGTGGGTCAGATTTACATCGGCAGGTGGGCCAGTTTTACATCGGTAGCGACAGAAAAGGTTTTAGATTCAGGCAAAAAAGCATCCACAACGGCGATTTATTTAGGCAGGGGTCTGCTGGGACGAAGTAAAGAAGCACAGCATGAAGGCCATTTTTATCTTTACAGGAGCAGACCTAAAGGCCGTCAGTTCAAGCGTTCAAAGGAAAGAGCGGTCAGAGCAACAGTGACGGCTAAAGCCCGTACAGCAGGGAAATCACCCTGGTTTATTTTCACAAACAGCACGGATTTCTTGCCCAGACAGGTGATGAAGTTATACAGCTGCAGAATGCAAATCGAGCAAAATTTCAGAGATGAGAAAAATCCTCGCTGGGGATTTGGGCTAAGGTTCGGAGCCAGCCATTCAGCGGAAAGAGTTGCAGTGTTGAGCCTGATCGCGACTTTAGCCAGTATCATCATGTGGTTAAGCGGCTTCTGCTTTGAAAACAAAGGAATACACTCTAAATATCAGGCAAATACGGTGAAGCACAGGCGAGTTGTTTCATTGTTAAAGCTGGCAGAGAATGTATTTCGACATTCCCCGCTCATATTGAAAACCCTGTCGCTGGACTCGGGACTGAAGAAATTACAGCAAAGGTATAACGATATGATTTTGGTTTACTAAATTTTCTGGGGATCCCTCAGGTGAAAGCCCTGCCGCTGAGGGGGTCAGGTTGTGGTATTCCCTGACTCACCGAGAGGTACCCGGCACTGCTCAGTTTTCTTATGGAAGCTGATGGGTGAGAACAGACGGATGCCCCCTTCGCGGAGGAACCAAGTCAGATACAAACATACTATCATCTAGGCAATGAGTAGCAACGGCAGGTCAGATTCTGACCTTTCTGACCTATCGGGATGCACCCGACACATCCGGGAAAGTTGCAGTTTTTCAGTGCCTAAAAGGCCTATACATTTGCTCTCAGGCCTTTTTTATTCACCATCAATGAGGCAGAAAGTGACAGATTCTGTTGTATGGCAACCATCAGAAAGCACTGACGGTACTCAGCATATTATTTAGGAGGATAAAAATGATGCAGGTAAACAACAGTAAGACCATGAGAGTCACCGGGCCTCTCCTTTTGCTTTTTCTTTCTGGATGTACGCCCCCATCCCTCCCAGTTAAAGAAGACACTGTTTACACCGAAACGCCTGTACAAAAAGACTGTTCCGGTCAGAAGGGGAAAATATATCTGATTGCAAGCTCGTCGCAGTATGACGAAAAGTTCATTCCTGAGATTGATAAAGCGTTCTCCCGCCTGTGCTACTCCATTGACCGCCGTTATCTTGACCAGAATCCTACTCGGCTTGGTTATGTCAACACCGATGAGAAACGTGCTAAAACGCTCACTGATGCTCTCAGTGACCCGGATATGCGCTATCTCTGGTTTGTCAGGGGCGGCTCAGGGGCTGTAAACCTTTACCCTGCTCTTCATTCAAACCGGAAACGTATTTCCTCATCCACACCGAAAATCATTATCGGTTTCAGCGACGTGACAGCCATTCATAACTTTGTTAACCATGAACTGAACTGGCCAAGCGTGCACGGTGTCGTCGCCGCTTACAACAAGGACACGAATGAGATTGACAAAAACAAAACGCTTAATCTGAACAGTAGCCTGAATGAGGTATTTGTTACGCTATCTCATGGGGTGAACTACTCTGGCGTCGAACCGCTGAACCCTCAGGCTATTAAAACGGTTACCGGTAAGCTGGATGGAGGAAATCTGACGCTGGTCCAGTCGCTGTTCTCCACTAAATATGAGGGTGCTTACATGGACAAAATAATGATACTTGAAGATACAGGAGTGACGGCAAAGCAGCTTGACCGGACCCTTCACCAGATTGAGTACAACAGAAGATTTCACCCACGAGCCGTTGTGTTTGGTCAGTTTTACTCTCAGAATCCAGACGATGGTGAAAAAAGTCTTTACAGAGAAGTGGTACAGCATTTTGCAGATCGTGTTAACTACCCCGTTTATTACTATCCAGAATTTGGACACGGAGAAACTAACCGGCCCTTCCTTTTGAATCACCGAGCCAGCATTTTATGCAGTAGCGCACTGCGGTTGTGCACTCTGAAGCAGTTACCTTTAGAAACAGAATAACAATATCAAGCGTCTGCCAACGGTTAGCTGGCAGAAGGACAAACCCAGTATGGCCCCTTTCTATCGGTTTCTGGTAGATTAGAAAATAGGTCAACGTATGCTTGTACTATCGCCACTCCACCTTAAATGAACCTGTCAATACGGTCTGTATGTAACGCTTACCTAACTCTTTGTAGATAAAAATTAAATCGCTGCGCTATAAATCGTGCGGTGGCTGATTTATTCCGCTTTTACAATTGGTTGCATGGTGGTTGCGCGCAAAATCCTCTCTCGCCTCGGTTCTTCACTACTATGTTCACCTAGTCACGCCCTGTTATCGTGCCGCTTATGACGGTTTCTATTGCTGTGTTCAACACGCTGGTGCGCTATTAGGCGACAATTACCCC
>NZ_MAYS01000219.1 GCF_001756855.1 Candidatus Erwinia dacicola
CCGGACTGGTATTCCGTCATGTAAATCTGGGTCGCCAGACGGGCAACTTCAATGCGCTGGTCAATGGTGAATTTTTCTGTATCGGACATAAAGCCTCTCTGTTTAAAGGGTCATTGTTGGCAGCAGTATCCTGGCACAGAGGGGTTTTATTTTTAATGAGGTTAGTTATCTGTGGCATCAAAATCTTCGCTTAAAGCCTTTCGCGAGAAGATTGCCCGCATTCAGGGGGAGCTGCGCAACCGCATTGAGAACGCAAGCTGTGGTCTGGACAGCAGCCCGGAGGCGATACAGGCTCGCCGGTCACAGGTCAGCGATCCGGTGACCGGATTTCGCTTCTTCGTAAACACCTACTTTAAGCATCACATCCATCACCCGCAAACCAGTGCGCTGCACGAGTATCTGTATTGAGCGCCTGCCGCAGATTGTCACCAGCCCTGAGAGCGAGAATGACGTTATTGCCGCCCCGCGCGGCGAGGCAAAAACCACTCTCGGTCAGCAGCTGTTTGACCTGTGGTGCGTCGTCCTTGAACTGAAGAAATTTATCATTATCGCCTTTGATACGTCTGCTCAGTCAGCGGAGTCACTGGAGGTTATCAAGGCTGAGCTGCTCTATAACGCCGGTCTGGCGCTGGACTTCCCGAAAGCCTGTGGACAGGGGCGCGTGTGGCGTATCGGCTGCATTTTGACTGCGTCGGGCATCAAAATCGAATCCGCTGGCCAGGGGCAGAGTCTGCGTGGCCGTAAGCACGGCGCGTATCGTCCTGATCTCGTTCATCTCGATGACCTTGAGAACGACGAGAACGTGGTGACGCCAAAGCAGCGTGACAAGCTGGAGAAGTGGCTGAACAGCACGGTGCTGCCGCTGGGCGGGGCCGGGGTCAAGCTCGATGTTATCTACGTCGGGTCAATCCTGCACTACGATTCCGTGCTGGCCCGCACCATGAAAAACCCGCTGTGGAACGCGAAGCGTTTCCAGGCAATCCTCGCGTGGCCAGAGGATATGGCGCGGTGGGATGAGTGGGAAGAAACCCTGCGCAGCAAGGGTAAAAATGCCGCGAAGGCGTTCTATAACCGCCATGAAAAAGCGCTGCTGAAAGGCTCCCGCGTTTCCTGGGCGGCCCGACCGCTGCTGGCGCTGATGTTGATCCGCGTGCGCGTAGGCACCCGCGCTTTCGATGCAGAATACCAGAATGACCCGGTCAGCGACGAGCATGCCATCTTCCACGGCTGTATCCATGAGTGGCGGGAGCTGGAGCCTGACCTGATTTACTTCGGTGCCTGCGACCCGTCGCTCGGCAAGCACAACAGCCGGGGCAACGACCCCAGCGCGTTGCTGATTGGCGGATGGCACCGCATCAAAAAAGTGCTGAAGGTCATCCGTGCCGATATTCGCGTGCGCCGCCCTAAAAAGATTATTACCGATGTTATCCAGCTGCAGCGTGAGTTTGGCTGCGTCGCATGGGCGTTTGAGTGGGTGCAGTTCCAGGACTTCCTGCGCGAGACGCTGATAGAAGAATCCCTGAAGGCGGGCGTCCCCGTTCCTGCCCGCTCGGTGATCCCTTCCACCGACAAGGCCGGACGTATTGAGTCCCTGCAGCCCTTTATGGAGAGCGAGCACATTCTGATCGCCCGTGCGCTCGCCACGTTGCGTGAACAGCTGATGCATTTCCCGATGGCTGACCACGATGACGGCCAGGATGCGCTGCATATGCTGTTTGCCATCGCGTCAACCAGTGTGGGTAACTTCGAATTTATTCCCGTCAGCCAGCTGGAGGCGGTGGAGTCGGATTCTCTATCGCGCCGCAGGCATGACGATGACGACGATTATGGCTCTGACGGTTTCGGGTCTGGAGGATGGTAAATGGACATTAAAACCGCGTTTAAACGCTTTTTTTCCCGCGATAACACACAGGCCATGCAGAGTGCTGGCGACGATTTTCTCTACAGCGATACCGTCAGCCACCCGTCCACCGGGCTGGATATTCAGCGGGTGTATGCCCTTTTCAGCGCTGCCGAACAGGGCGACATTCAGGCGCAGAGTGACCTGTTTACCGATATGGAAGAGCGCGACGGCCACCTGTTCGCCGAGCTGTCAAAGCGTAAGCGTGCGCTGCTGACGCTGCCGTTTTCCGTCAAACCGCCCCCGGATGCGACCGAGGCGGAGAAGAAAGTCGCGGCGGAGGCCGACTGGTGGCTGCGCCATTTGCCGGGCTTCCGCGAGATGCTGATGGATATGCTGGATGCCATTGGTCACGGCTTTTCGTGTATCGAGATCGAATGGGGCCGCAAAGAGTCACTCTGGCTTCCGTCAGCGTTCCACAAGCGACCGGCGCGGGCCTTCACCATGCCGCAGAACGACCCTGACAGTATCCGCCTGAACCGGGGCGGCGTGGGTGGCGAGGAGCTGTGGGATATGGGCTGGATCGTGCATAAGCACAAGTCAAAATCCGGCCCGGTGGCGCAGAGTGGCCTGTTCCGCGTACTGGTCTGGACGTACCTGTTCAAGAATCTCTCTGCCCGCGACTGGGCACAGTTCCTGAACCTCTACGGCCTGCCGTTCCGTATCGGTAAGTATGATGCCTCCATGACCGACAGGGAGCGACTGAACCTGCTTCGCGGTATCCGCATGCTGGCCGGCGAAGGCGGCGGTATCATTCCGTCTAATGCTGAAATCTCGCTGGTCTCTCCGTCAGCAGGCCAGAGTGCACCCTTCCTGGATATGGTGAGCTGGTGCGAGAAGGTACAGTCAAAGGTCATTCTCGGCGGGATGCTGACAAGTCAGGCGGACGGCAAATCGTCAACCAATGCGCTCGGAAATGTGCATAACGAAATCCGTCACGATCTCCTCGTCGGTGATGCGTGGATGTCGGCGGAGACGCTGACCCAGCAGCTACTGTGGCCAGTGCTGGTGATAAACGGGCGTTTTAACCCGGAGCGCGCGCCGTATCTGGAGTTTGATGCCCGCGAGTCCGTTAACCTTGAGCGACTGATGACGGTGGTAACTACGGCCCAGCAGGCGGGCTTTAAAATCACTGCTGACTGGGTCTCGGAGAAAAGCGGTATCCCGCTGCCGCAGGAAGGTCAGACCATCCTGAAGCCGCTGGCCCGCCAGCAGGCCGGTGACGCCGCACTGTCTCAGGTAATGCAGGCCCGCCTTGCTGCCCTCTCTGTGCCGCAGAGTGGAACTGACAACGTACAGCTGCAGCTGGATGCCGCTCCGCAGCTTCTGGCCATTCAGGCTACTGCCGCTGCTAAAGCAATGTTGAAACCGCTTATTACGAAGGTAAAAGCCGCCCGAAGCCCGGATGAGGTTTACGAGCTTCTTGCAGCCAGCTATCCAGCGCTGGACGATATGGCCCTGCGCGAGCTGGTCGGTCAGGCGGTGTTTATCGCCGATGCAATGGGGCAGCAGGATGCCTGATATCAACGCAGGCTTTGCCATGACCCTGCCACCGGCGCGGGCGATAGCGTACTTCCGCTCGAAGGGGCTGAAGCCCACCATGAGCTGGAAGGACATGCAGGATGATGCCCATGCGGTGGAGTTTGCGGTGGCCGGCATCACAAAGCTGGATGTTCTCAGCGATATCCAGAACAGCCTGACGCGCTCGTTTACGGAAGGGATGAGCTTCCGCCAGTTCCAGGACGAACTGGAGCCGCTGCTGCAGCGTAAGGGCTGGCTGGGGCGCGGGCTGGTTGCCGATGATGATGGCGTGCTGCAGGGCAAAAAGCTGATGCCGTATCGGCTGGATACCATTTTTCGCACCAATATCCAGTCGGCGCATGCAGCGGGCCGCTATCAGTGGATGGTAGCGAATGCGAAAGAGCGCCCTTACTGGCAGTATAACGCCATCATGGACGGTCGCACCCGGCCTGCGCATGCAGCCCTGCACGGGCGTATATTCCGCTGGGACGATCCTATCTGGAATGTACTGTTTCCGCCGAATGGCTATAACTGCCGGTGCTTTGTCAGGGCGCTCACGCAGGCTCAGGTTGATGCGCATCCGATTGGTGTTGAATCCTCGGAAGCGTACATGACCACAATCCAGCAACCTTACGGCACTGACGGGGAGATGCGCCCGGTGACAGCGTTTTGTGATCCGAAGACCGGGCGGATGATGGTGCCGGATGCAGGTTTTAACCTCAACCCGGGGCGTGGGTATCTGGCCGGGCTGGGTCAGTCCCTCCTGGAGAAAAGCGTTGATGCCCCTCCACGTCTTGCCGCGCAGGCAGTGTATGAAACGCTGCGTAATAACCGGCTGGCCACGGCAATGAACCGCGACCTTGAGAGCTGGGTGCGCTCGCTGCCTGCGCGACCCAGCAGGGATTTTCGCCGCGCTGGTGCATTATCACCGCTGGTGCTGGCGGCAATCAGTGACAGTGCGACTCTGCCGTCGCCGGTTGTCACCTTACCGGCAAAAACGGCGGTCAGCCTGCGGGAAGCCGGTGCGTCGTGGCTTGGACGTCTGGCATCGGCATTTCGTTACCCGGTGGCAGTGCTGCGGCGCGGAGAGGCTCTGCTGATGGTGGTGGAGGATTTAGCCGGTTACAGCGTGGTCACACTTGCCCGCAGCGCTGATGGTTTTGAGCCGGTATCGTCGGTGCCGTGGTCGCCTGCTGCTGTCGCACGCGCCAGCCTGATTGACGGGACGCTGCCGGAGGGAAGTGCATGAAGCTCGATATCGATATTTCTGACGAGTTCCGCGACTGGCTCGACAAGCTGGCCGCACGTTGCCAGCACCGTGAGCCGCTAATGAATAAGGTCGCGGGTATCATGCTTGATGCGGTAGATGAGAACTTTGTTCAGGGCGGGCGTCCGGCGTGGAAGCCACTTAAATATCGCGACGGCAAGCCGCTGATGAAGACCGGACGCCTGCATGGCTCAGTTGAGCCGTTCGCCGATAACGATCAGGCGGTGGTGGGTACGTAATGTTGTCTATGCCCGAATCCACCAGAAGGGCGGGAAAACCCGCCCTCACATCATCCGCCCCCGCAACAAAAAAGCGCTGTATTTTAACGGACGCTTTGCGAGTCAGGTCAACCACCCTGGTTCAGATATTCCGGCCCGTCCTTTCCTCAGCCTTACGGATGATGATAATGACGCCATCCGCCAGGCGGTCATCGACCATCTTGGAGGTGAAGACTGATAAGCCCACAAAAGGCCGTTGTGGCGTTTTTCCGCTTACAGGGGTAACGTATTACCCCTGTAATGTTTTAACGCCATTCTGCGCGATTTAAACGGGTTTTAAACGGGGTTGCGCCATGCAGCCACGGTGTTACTGTCTTAATCCCCTGTATCCTTCCCCTGTTCTTACCGCTTCACCCCTGTAACTGTCGGGCATTTAGCCTGCCGCCTATCCTGTCCTCACTTTCAGGCATCAACAAGGACAACACCGCCCGCATTCAGCTGTTTCCGGCTGGCTGGTTTGGTGCGCCGTCAGGTGGTCAGCGCTGGTTCCTGGACGCCTCACTGGCACAGCGTCTGATTGATGCCGCCAACAGCCGGGTGAATGACTACCAGTTTGACTATGAGCACCAGTCCCTGAACGCTCCACAGGCCAGTGGCCCGGTGCCTGCGTCAGGCTGGTTTAAGTCCCTGACCTGGGTTGAAGGTGAAGGCCTGTTTGCTGACGTCAAGTGGACAGAACGCGC
>NZ_MAYS01000220.1 GCF_001756855.1 Candidatus Erwinia dacicola
TACAGATAAGCCCAGCGTCCGTTGACCTTCACGTAGGTTTCATCGAGATGCCATGAGCCAAAACCGGAAGGTTGACGCCAGTACCAGCGCCGCCGCTTTTCCATCTCAGGTGCAGAACGCTGAACCCATCGATAAATCGTGGTGTGATCGACATTTACCCCTCGCTCAGCCAGCATCTCCTGCAGCTCACGATAACTGATGCCATATTTGCAGTACCAGCGGACGGCCCACAGGATAATATGACGCTCAAAATGTCGACCTTTAAATGGGTTCATGTGCTGCTCCTTCAACTAAACAGTGGCATCAGTTTACCATCGCCAGATCTTTGCAACAGTGCCAATCTGTTTATATAATAATTACAGCCTAGCTCACAAAGCGGCGGTACGAAGGGTTAATCCCACAGGCTGTCGGGGAGATTGCTTCCCGCTTAACGGGCAACTTGATAAACTCCGGCGGTAACTCTTTCCTAAAAAGGACATCCCCTATGTACCAAAACCTCATTCGTGCCGAGCTGAACGAAGCGGCAGACACGCTGAATAAATTTCTTAGCGAAGATGCAAATATCGAGTCTATTCAGCGTGCGGCGGTTTTACTGGCTGACTCATTCAAAGCGGGCGGTAAAGTGCTTTCCTGCGGTAACGGCGGTTCCCACTGTGACGCGATGCACTTCGCCGAAGAGCTGACCGGCCGCTACCGTGAAAACCGACCGGGCTACCCGGCGATCGCGATTTCAGATGTCAGCCACCTCTCCTGCGTCAGCAACGATTTTGGCTACGATTTTGTCTTCTCGCGCTATGTCGAAGCGGTAGGGCGCGCGGGGGATATCCTGCTGGGGATCTCCACTTCCGGCAACTCTGCCAACATCATCAAAGCGGTTGAAGCGGCGCATGCGCAGGAGATGAAAGTGATCACCCTCACCGGTAAAGACGGCGGTAAAATGGACAGCGTGGCCGACGTGGAAATCCGCGTACCGCACTTCGGCTATGCCGACCGCGTTCAGGAGATCCACATCAAGGTGATTCATATCTTGATGTTGCTTATCGAAAAAGAGATGGTAAAAGCGTAATCCTGCCGGGGCATCCTGCGACGGCCCCTCACTGAGGTAATTCTATGTGCGAACTGCTCGGGATGAGCGCTAATGTCCCGACGGACATCTGTTTTAGCTTTACCGGGCTGGTGCAGCGAGGGGGGGGAACAGGTCCGCATAAAGATGGTTGGGGCATTACCTTTTATGAAGGAAAGGGCTGCCGCACATTTAAAGATCCACTGCCCAGCTTCCAGTCGCCGATTGCGCGCCTAGTGCAGAAGTATCCGATCAAATCCTGTTCGGTGGTGGCGCATATTCGCCAGGCCAATCGTGGGGAAGTGTCGCTGGAAAACACCCATCCGTTTACCCGTGAGCTTTGGGGTCGCAACTGGACCTATGCACATAACGGGCAGCTGAAGGGCTATAAAAACCTCGATACCGGCCCGCATCGTCCGATTGGGGAAACCGACAGTGAACTGGCGTTCTGCTGGCTTCTGCACAAGCTGACCACGCGCTATCCGCGCACTCCCGGCAACTGGCCGGCGGTATTCCGCTATATTGCCAAACTGGCAGGTGAACTGCGTGAGAAGGGTGTATTTAATATGCTGCTGTCGGACGGGCGCTATCTTATGGCGTTCTGCTCGACCAATCTGTTCTGGATCACCCGGCGCGCGCCGTTTGGCAAAGCCAAGCTGCTGGATCAGGATGTGGAGATTGATTTTCAGAAGCAGACCACACCGAACGATGTGGTCACAGTGGTCGCCACCCAGCCGCTAACGGTGAATGAAACCTGGCACAAGATTGCGCTAGGTGAGTGGGCGTTATTTTGTCTGGGTGAGTGCGAGCACTGAGTCAGGTACCGTTGGGCCGTTCGACATCGGGCGGCTCAACACATATTTGCCATCGCTGACGCTGACAAAAGGCGGCTGCTTGGTCTGCACGAACTGCGCATATCCCGGGCTGCAGCTGTTTCCAGAAATTGTAACAGGTTGAGTAGCGATGGCGCTGCATATTACTTTCCGTCATGCGGAAAGGATAAATGCTCACCTCAACACGCGGCTGGCCGTTGCACAGCGCGGCTTCCACATAGTGATAAATCTCATCCATATAGGCATCGGTCATGGCATAGCAGCCAATCGACACGCAGTTACCGTGGATTATCAGATATTTCCCCTGATAATCCTACTGACGATCGTACTCATTCGGGAAACGACGTTAATTGCACGGTAGAAGCGGCTATCTGGCTTCAGCTGGGAAAGTCCCACGCTGTAAAAATCTTCCGGGCTTTGAAATCACCCTGCACGCGTTTTGGCCCAAGGCCGCAGTTTTGCCGTACAGCTCAAGCGTGCGTTCTTCTTTGAAAATTTGCAGATACACGGGGGTGCCGAGTAATTGTTTCTTTAACTCTTTGCTTACCGGCACCAGAGGGATAACCGCATCGGGTACGCTGGCAAAGACAACAGCTGGCAGAAAAATCATCGCAAACAGCAGTGCGATTTTTCCCATTCTATTTCCCTTGAAAAGTAGGGGTGGAAAGCAACGCCGGAAGGCGTCTGTTAACTGACAATATAGGACAAATCCACTATTGCTGCGTCAGCATTAGCATTGTCTATTTCTTTAGCAAGATAGTGAAGGATAAAAAGCCGCAATTTAGTGTTGACCGACGTTTATTCGCTGCATTGAACTCTGCAAAATTAACTGTATACTTATCCAGTACTGTCGGAGGGTTATGCGTAAAATTATTCATGTGGATATGGACTGCTTTTTGGGTAGAGCCTTGGGACGTGG
>NZ_MAYS01000221.1 GCF_001756855.1 Candidatus Erwinia dacicola
ATGGAGCGCCTGAACACAGCACCCAGAACATACCATTGATGATCATACGGTGTTTTGCCCATGGGCGTCCGGCCCGTGGTGTTACTGGTTCAGTTGGTAATAAGGGCTGGATGAGAGCCCATGCTTCATCGGAAAGATCGTAACGAGCCATAGTTCAATGTGTTGTGGAAACAGGCAGTTACTATAGCTCAGGTGATTAAGGGACACAGCCTAGCCTGAAGCGCAGCGAGTGGCGGGATTAGGGCAAAAAAATGCCAGTCAGTTTCCGACTGGCACTCGAACAACTTAAACCTGAGTTACATTGCGTTCTTGGTCAACTCGATCACGCGCAGTTTGGCGATCGCTTTAGCCAGTTCTGCAGACGCCATGGCGAAGTCAACATCACCGTGCGAGCTGTTCATATGCTCTTCGGCTTTGCGTTTCGCTTCCAGCGCGCGAGCTTCATCAAGATCGCTGCCGCGGATCGCAGTGTCAGCCAGCACGGTAACCGCGCTAGGCTGCACTTCCAGCACGCCCCCGGAGAGGTAAATCACCTCTTCTTCGCCGTGCTGCTTAACGATGCGAACCATACCGGGCTTAATGGCGGTCAGGAGCGGGGCGTGGTTTTGGCGAATACCCAGCTCACCTTCGCTACCTGATACTTGGATGCTCTGTACGGTACCGGAGAACATCTGCTGCTCCGCGCTGACAACGTCCAGATGAAAAGTCATAGCCATTGTTAACCTCCAGAGAAACTGAAATTACAGTTTCTTCGCTTTTTCCACGGCTTCTTCGATGGAACCTACCATGTAGAAAGCCTGCTCTGGTATATGGTCGAATTCGCCTTCCATGATGCCTTTAAAGCCACGGATGGTATCTTTCAGGGACACGTATTTACCCGGAGAACCGGTGAATACTTCTGCCACGAAGAACGGCTGGGACAGGAAACGCTGCATCTTACGTGAGCGTACTACCACCAGTTTGTCTTCTTCTGACAGTTCGTCCATACCTAGGATGGCGATGATGTCTTTCAGTTCTTGATAACGCTGCAGCAGTGACTGAACGCCACGCGCAGTGTCATAGTGTTCCTGACCAACAACCAGTGGATCCAGCTGACGGCTGGTAGAATCCAGTGGGTCAACCGCCGGGTAGATACCCAGTGAAGCGATCGGACGGCTCAGTACCACTGTGGCGTCTAAGTGCGCAAAGGTGGTGGCTGGTGACGGGTCAGTCAAGTCATCCGCAGGAACGTAAACGGCCTGAACGGAAGTGATTGAACCGGTTTTGGTCGAGGTGATACGTTCCTGCAGAACGCCCATCTCTTCCGCCAGCGTTGGCTGATAACCTACCGCAGAAGGCATACGACCCAGCAGTGCTGAAACTTCAGTACCGGCCAAGGTGTAACGGTAGATGTTATCGATGAACAGCAGTACGTCACGACCTTCGTCACGGAATTTCTCAGCCATAGTCAGACCGGTCAGCGCTACACGCAGACGGTTCCCTGGTGGCTCGTTCATCTGGCCATAAACCAAGGACACTTTGTCGATAACGTTAGAGTCAGTCATCTCGTGGTAGAAATCGTTACCCTCACGAGTACGCTCGCCCACACCGGCAAATACCGAGAAACCTGAATGCTCAGCCGCGATGTTACGGATCAGCTCCATCATGTTTACGGTTTTACCTACACCCGCACCACCGAACAGACCGACTTTACCGCCCTTAGCGAACGGACACATCAGGTCGATAACCTTGATGCCAGTTTCCAGCAGTTCCTGCGAGTTTGACTGATCTTCGTAAGAAGGTGCTGAACGGTGAATCGCCCAACGCTCTTCTTCGCCGATGTCGCCTTTCATATCGATTGGCTCGCCCAGCACGTTCATGATACGGCCAAGCGTTGCAACACCAACAGGTACTTCGATCGGGTGCTCAAGGTCGACAGTTTCCAGACCGCGCTTCAGGCCGTCTGAAGAACCCATGGCGATGGTACGAACCATGTTACCACCCAGCTGCTGCTGAACTTCCAGCACCAGACGAGCATCACCATTTTTAACCTCAAGGGCGCTGTACACTTGTGGTACTGCATCCTGAGGGAACTCGACATCAACCACGGCGCCGATTACCTGGACAATTTTTCCAGTAGCCATCTTGAATCCTCTACCTAATTCATTAAACCTAGTTAAACCGCGGAGGCCCCACCGACAATCTCGGTAAGTTCGAGGGTAATGCTGGCCTGACGAGTTTTGTTGTATACCAACTGCAGCTCTTTGATCAGGTTTCCGCCGTTATCGGTTGCAGCTTTCATTGCCACCATTCGCGCGGCCTGCTCGCTGGCTAGGTTTTCGACAACACCCTGGTAAACCTGAGACTCGACATAGCGGCGCAGTAACGTGTCCAGCAGCGCTTTCGGATCCGGTTCATACAGATAGTCCCAGGTACTCTTCTTCACAACGCCTTCCGCATCATCTGCTGGCGGTAATGGCAGCAGCTGTACGATCTGTGAAGTCTGAGACATGGTGTTGATAAATTTGTTGCTGACGATAAACAGCTTGTCAAGACGGCCTTCATCGTATGCCTGAAGCATCACTTTGACCGGACCAATCAGGTCAGACAGGGCAAGTTTATCACCCATCCCGGTAACCTGAGCAACCACGTTGCCGCCAACAGAGCTGAAGAATGACAGACCTTTGGAACCGATAACCGCCATATCACTTTCGACGCCTTTATCAGCCCTAGTCTTCATATCAGCCAGTACTCGCTTGAACAGGTTAACGTTCAAACCACCACAAAGCCCGCGGTCGGTGGACACGACCAGATAGCCGACGCGTTTAACGTCACGCTCTTCTAGGTAAGGGTGCTTGTATTCCAGATTCCCTAACGTAATGTGACCAATTACTTTGCGCATGGTCTCTGCATAAGGACGGCTGGCCGCCATGCGTTCCTGCGATTTACGCATTTTAGAGGCGGCGACCATTTCCATCGCTTTGGTGATCTTCTGCGTATTTTGCACGCTGCCGATCTTACTACGTATCTCTTTTGCGCCGGCCATAAGCTTCTCCTCAAGGCCTCGCGGCCTGCCCCCGAAGGGACAAGCCGCCAGACATTACCAAGACTGGACTGCTTTAAACGTTTCGAGGAGGCCTTTCAGCTTCTCTTCGATTTCGCTGTTATAGTTACCAGACTGGTTGATATCAGCTATCAGCTCTGCGTGATCGCGATCCGCGTAAGCCAGCAGTGCGGCTTCGAAGCTACCAATTTCCGCCAGTTCAACGTCATTCAGGAAACCACGCTCGGCGGCAAACAGCACCAGACCCTGCTGCGCGACAGACATCGGCGCATACTGTTTCTGTTTCAGGAGCTCTGTCACTTTCTGACCGTGGCTCAGCTGTTTGCGGGTTGCTTCATCCAGATCGGAGGCGAACTGAGCGAACGCAGCTAGTTCACGATACTGTGCCAGCGCGGTACGAATACCACCGGACAGTTTCTTGATGATCTTGGTCTGAGCAGCACCACCTACACGAGATACCGAAATACCCGGGTTAACCGCCGGACGAATACCGGAGTTAAACAGGTTGGTTTCCAGAAATATCTGACCATCGGTAATCGAGATTACGTTGGTTGGAACGAAGGCAGAAACGTCACCCGCCTGGGTTTCAATGATTGGCAGCGCAGTCAGTGAACCGGTTTTACCTTTTACTTCACCGTTGGTGAAACGCTCAACATAGTCGGCGCTCACGCGGGAAGCACGCTCCAGCAGACGGGAGTGGAGGTAGAACACGTCGCCAGGGAACGCTTCGCGCCCTGGTGGACGGCGCAGCAGCAGAGAAACCTGACGGTAAGCAACAGCCTGTTTAGACAGGTCATCATACACGATCAGTGCGTCTTCACCTCGGTCACGGAAATATTCGCCCATCGCACAACCGGCATACGGTGCCAAGTATTGCAGAGCAGCCGACTCAGATGCGGTTGCAACCACAACGATGGTGTTAGCCAGCGTGTTGTGTTCTTCCAGTTTACGTACCACGTTAGCAACGGTAGAGGCTTTCTGGCCGATAGCAACGTACACACATTTGATACCGGAATCGCGCTGGTTGATGATCGCATCGATCGCCATTGCGGTTTTACCGGTCTGACGGTCACCGATGATCAGCTCACGCTGGCCACGGCCAATTGGAATCATTGAATCGACAGACTTGTAACCAGTCTGTACAGGCTGGTCAACAGCCTGACGGTCAATCACGCATGGTGCAATCACTTCGATCGGTGAGAAACCGTCGTTGTCGATAGCTCCTTTACCATCGATAGGAGCACCTAGAGTGTTCACTACGCGGCCCAGCAGGCCACGGCCGACCGGAACTTCTAAGATGCGGCCAGTACACTTAACCTTCATGCCTTCGGCGAGGTCAGAGTATGGGCCCATCACTACGGTACCAACAGAGTCGCGCTCTAGGTTCAGTGCGATAGCGTAACGGTTACCCGGCAGGGCAATCATCTCACCCTGCATCACATCGGCCAAGCCGTTGACGCGGATGATACCGTCACTTACAGAAACAATAGTACCTTCGTTGTGAGCTTCGCTCACTACATTGAACTGAGCAATGCGTTGCTTGATCAGTTCGCTGATTTCGGTGGAATTCAGTTGCATATATGCTCAAGTCCCCTTAAGTCTGCAAGACGTCTGCGAGGCGTTCGAGACGACCGCGTACGCTTCCGTCAATGACCATATCACCCGCACGGATGATTACGCCTGCCATTACAAACTTATCAATTTTGCAATTCAGTTTAACTTTGCGTGACAGACGTTTTTCCATCGCGCTGCTGATTTTGGTCAGCTGTTCATCGCTCAATATCGTGGAAGAAATAACTTCAACCTCAGCGGTCACATCATGTGCGGCATTCAGTTGGATGAACTGTTCCAGAACAGCGGTAAGCGCTGGCAAACGTTTGTTCTCAGCCATCACCTTTATCAGGTTCTGACCGGTTTCGTCGAGTTGGTCACCACAGATCGCGATGAACACTCCAGACAACGCTTCCGGCACCAGAGAGTCGGAAAGAAGTTCTGATACCTGTTCATTGCCAGCCACTTCGACGGCAAACGCTAGCATCTGCTGCCAGTGATCGATACTTTGATGTTCAACCGCAAAGTCAAAAACGGCTTTAGCGTAGGGGCGAGCTACGGTAGTAAATTCAGACATCAGCCCCTCCCTTACAGTTCAGCGACCAGTTTATCAATGATGTCGCTGTTAGCAGCGTCATCCACGGAACGTTCAATGATTTTCTCGGCGCCAGCAACAGCCAGCATCGCGACCTGCTTGCGCAGCTCTTCACGTGCACGTTTAAGTTCGGCATCAATTTCTGCCTGCGCTTGAGTGATGATCTTGTTACGTTCCTGCTTAGCCTCAGCTTTCGCTTCGTCCAAGATCTGCGCCCGGCGTTTGTTCGCCTGCTCGACGATGACCTGAGCGTCTTCTTTCGCTTTCTTCAGCTCGTCGGTCGCATTAGCCTGCGCGAGATCCAAATCTTTCTTGGCACGTTCAGCAGAAGCAAGGCCTTCGGCAACTTCTTTCTGGCGATTTTCTACAGCAGCCATAAGCGGCGGCCACACGTACTTCATGCAGAACAGGACAAACAGGATGAACGCGATAGCCTGGCCGAGGATTGTTGCGTTAATGTTCACAGCACAATACCTCATTGTTAAGTTAACTTTTTCTACCGCTGCCGAAGCAGCGGCCAGAAGCCGTTCATCGCTCACAAACGCTGGCGATGAACTATTGGTTTTTACGCGACAGCAAACATCACGTACAGACCCAGACCAACAGCGATCATTGGGATTGCATCCACCAGCCCCATTACAACAAAGAACTGCGTACGCAGCAGAGGAATAAGATCCGGTTGGCGTGCGGCGCCTTCCAGGAATTTGCCTCCGAGGATGCCGATACCGATCGCAGCACCGATTGCCGCTAGGCCCATCATCACAGCGGCAGCCATGTACAGCAGATCCATATTCAGGTTTTCCATGACAGTCTCCAGTTTGTTTCAGTTAAAACGCAGTAGTGTTGAGAAAAAATCAGAATTCTTCAGATGCCATTGACAGATAGACAATCGTTAAGACCATGAAAATGAAAGCCTGGAGCGAAATGATCAGGATGTGGAAAATGGCCCATGGCACATTCAGAATCCACTGTGACCACCACGGCAACAAACCGGCAATCAGGATAAAAATCAATTCCCCCGCATACATGTTTCCGAACAGTCGCAGACCCAGAGATACCGGTTTGGACAGCAGGCTCACACCTTCCAGAATCAGGTTGATCGGAATGAATACAGGGTGGTTGAAGGGTTGCAGAGTCAGCTCTTTAGTAAAGCCGCCAATGCCTTTCATCTTGATGCTATAGAACAGAATCAAAATAAATACGCCAAGGGCCATCGACAGCGTGACGTTCACGTCAGCAGAAGGCACCACACGCAACGCTGGCAGACCAAAGACATGCTCGCCGATGTACGGCAGCAGATCGATTGGCAGCAGGTCCATGAAGTTCATCAAGAACACCCAGACGAAAATCATCATGGCCAGTGGAGCGATAAGTTTGCTTTTACCGTGGTACATGTCGCGCACGTTGTCGTCAATGAAGCCAACAACTAGCTCAACGGCGGCCTGTAATTTACCTGGCACGCCGCTGGTCGCTGATTTCGCAACTTTGCGAAACAGCACCAAGAGCACCAGTCCCAGCACCACAGAGAAAAACATGGAGTCGATATTTAGTACCCAGAACGTCGTCGGAGCGTCTTGTGGATTCACTAGCTCAAAGGTACGCAGGTCAAGCTGAAGGTTATTCAGATGATGACCTATGTATTCTTGCGGCGTAGAGATTTCTCCTGCAACCATGATGCTCTTACCCTTTGTTGTTAATTACAGCCGGTGCGACAATTTGCATAATCAGCACCGATAATCAAGTCAGTCCCAGCAGCGTAAACACCGCCTTAAACACTCCCAGCACCACGATAATCACGAGAACAGTAACGAACACATTTAGCACTTCGCCTAACGCAAAAGTCTAGGCGAGCCGCCCTGTTATTTCATGTCCTGCCCGGTGGCGCCAAGCAAAAATTATAAACAACACGTTCGGCAGCTAGGCTGCCAGTCCCTCCGCTAAGGCGGACACGCCCCACGTCAGATCTTTCAGGGCAAAAAACAGTGCGCCGATTACGACAAAGGTCACCAGCTGCAAAAGCAACACGGTCCGGGTAAATTCCACTCTGTAAATGGACACTGATATGACGCTGAAACTCTCCTACCCCGATGGGGGTATGTCGCGTGTCGTATAAAACTGCCTTTGCTCTTTTGAGTCAAGCCGCAAAAAACGTGCAAATTATACGGTGCGCACCTGTGATTTCAATCAATAAGTAGAGAAAAGTGAACAATTATTATTTAAATTTCTTTCTAGCGCTTCGTTTCCCAAAACTGCTAGCGGCGGCAATTGACCGGCTTTTTTCTGCAATACGCGACGTTGCTTGCTCTCAACGCGTGCGACAGTTCACAATTCAGTCATGCGGCTTCTGGGTGCG
>NZ_MAYS01000222.1 GCF_001756855.1 Candidatus Erwinia dacicola
CAGTTGGTAATAAGGGCTGGATGAGAGCCCATGCTTCATCGGAAAAATCGTAACGAGCCATAGTTCAATGTGTTGTGGAAACAGGCAGTTACTATAGCTCAGGTGATTAAGGGACACAGCCTAGGTCTAGGCTGCCGAGTTCGAGGATCACCTGTTGCTTTTCAATCTCAACGCGAATACCTTATTAACTCGACCAGCGACATGCCGATTGGGTTAGGGGGGAAGATCGAACGGGTGGCAAATACGCCCATGCGGGCATTACCGCCTAGGCGCGGGGGCCTGACTGTTGAGTGTCAGCTGCCCTCGATCGTCTGATAGAATACAAAAAGCAGCTACAGATGGCTGAACTCTTCGAGGTGGTGTATGGCTTCCGGGTAGTTATACGGCGCTGCGAAGTGGAGTTCTCCACCACTATCCTGAGCCAAACTAGATTGGTGGGGAACGGCGAACTTTTTCTTCTACGGAGAGTGGATCACACCAATCTGGGAGAAGGAGAACGCACTCATTGATTGCTGACTTTCAGCGCGGGGCTCTGGCAAATCGCCTGACGATAGCAACCCTGAGCACCGGTGACGATCTCACATTTGCGCACTAGCACCGCGTTGGCTTTTATACCGGATGCCCAGATCTGCATACGTTACGGTGCGGTGGCGAGATTCGGTGGTGAGTCCTGTGAGCGGCTTTGGAAATCGTCGCCATACACTCACCTAGGTCACGGAAATGCTTGCTCACTAGGTCACCAGCTTCGGTATACGGTTTTACCGGGGCAGGGTGTGGCAGGTTTCGCCTAGGAAGCATCGTTCTGCATTGACTGCAGAAAAGGTTTAATAGGCTCATAGGGCTTAGGGAACAATGAACACCCTGTCAGCGTCAGCGCTAACAAACACATGGGAAAATCCTCATGATCGATCAAGTGGCGTTATTGAAGCAAGCTGGGAGGAAAATAACAAGCGGAGAGCATCAGGCAGGCACATCTGGCAATATCTATTGAGCTGCGGGCAGCTGGCGCTGCCCGCATGCGGCTGATTACCAGCCTTTTACTGCGCCACCGTTAAACACTTTATTTGCGGCGTCATTGACTTCGTCAGACTGGTAAGCCTGCACGAATTTCTTCACGTTTTCCGCATTTTTGTTGTCTTCGCGTGCCACGATCAGGTTAACGTAAGGGGAGTCTTTGTCTTCAATAAAGATGCCGTCTTTCGCTGGAGTCAGGTTAATCTGGCTGGCGTAAGTGGTGTTGATCACTGCCAGAGCGATCTGCTGATCGTCCAGTGAACGTGGCAGCTGCGGTGCTTCCAGCTCTACCAGCTTCAGGTTTTTCAGGTTCTCAACCACATCCAGTGAGGTTGGTAGCAGGCCAACGCCATCTTTCAGTTTGATCAGGCCCACTTTCTGCAGCAGCAGTAGGGAACGGCCGAGGTTAGTTGGGTCATTCGGGATAGCAACCTGTGCGCCGTTCTGCAGTTCGTCCAGAGATTTGATCTTCTTGGAGTAACCCGCGATTGGATAAACAAAGATGCTCCCCACGGAAACCAACTTGTAGCCACGATCTTTAATTTGCTGATCGATGTAAGGTTTGTGCTGGAAGGCATTGGCGTCAATATCGCCATTGCTCAGCGCTTCGTTCGGCAGTACGTAGTCGTTGAAGGTAACCAGCTCAACATCCAGACCGTATTTCTCTTTCGCCACTTTGGCCGCCACTTCAGCAACCTCTAGCTCAGAACCGACGATCACACCAACCTTAATGTAGTTTGGATCTTTCTCTTTCTGATCGCATCCGACTAACGCTAAGGTACCAATCAGAGCGCCTACTGCGGCAAATGTTATAAAATTAAAAGACATATCCCTTCCTTGAATGTAGATAGAAATTACTGTTGTGTTTACTTGTGGGTGACCGTACGTACGATGCGATCGCCACAGACCTGAATCAAATACACTAAAACAACCAGCAGGACTAATACCGTGTTCATCACGGTAGCGTTATAGCCGATATAGCCATACTGATAGCCAATTTGACCCAGACCGCCTGCGCCGACGGCACCACCCATTGCTGAATAGCCGATCAGGGTAATCAGAGTAATAATAGCGGCATTCACCAGACCCGGCAGTGCTTCCGGCAGCAGAACCTTGCGGACAATCTGTAATGGGGTGGCCCCCATTGCGCGGGAAGCTTCGATTAGACCGGTTGGCAGCTCAATCAGCGCATTTTCGACCATGCGGGCAATAAAGGGTGCAGCGCCAACGGTCAGCGGCACGATAGCGGCCTGCAAACCAATGGAGGTGCCGACGATAATGCGCGTAAACGGGATCATCCAGACCAGCAGGATAATGAACGGAATCGAGCGGAAAATATTTACCGCAGCGGAGAGCACGCGATACAACTTAGCATTCGCCACAATCTGACCCAGTCGAGTGACATAGAGAAGAACGCCTGTTGGCAGACCCAACACGAAGCCGAAAAAGCCAGAGACAAAGGTCATTATTAGCGTTTCCCAAATGCCCCGGACAAGTAACCATATCATTGCCTCAGACATAACCTAACACCTCTACTTTTACATGATGCTCGTGCAGGAAAGCGATGGCTGCCTGAATGTCGGCTGCCTCACCGTGGATCTCCGCCAGCATGATGCCAAACTTCACACCACCGGCGTAATCCATCTGCGCGCTAATGATATTGTTGTTAACGTTAAAACGGCATGCTGACTCAGAAAGCAGTGGCGTATCGACGGACTGACTGGTAAATTCTAGGCGCAGCAGAGGGACGGTGGTGGCACTCGCTTCTAGCGATAGGCGCTTGAGGTAGTCTTCCGGAATGTCCAGATGCAATGTTGACTGAATAAACTTCTGCGCCAGTGGCGTCTTCGGATGGGAGAACACTTCACTTACGGTATCCTGCTCAATCAGTTCTCCGTTGCTGATGACGGCCACGCAGTCGCAGATGCGTTTCACCACATCCATTTCATGGGTGATCAGTAGGATGGTAATGCCCAGACGACGGTTGATATCTTTCAGCAGTTCGAGGATTGAGCGCGTGGTTGCCGGGTCCAGCGCGCTAGTGGCTTCATCACACAGCAGCACTTTGGGATTGGTGCCCAGCGCACGGGCAATGGCCACGCGCTGTTTCTGGCCGCCGGAAAGATTGGCTGGCCAGGTGTCATGCTTGTCTGACAGGCCGACCAGCTCGAGCAGTTCACTGACGCGCGCTTTGATTTCGGCTCTGGACAGGTTGCCCAGCTCAAGCGGCAGCGCGACGTTGCCGGCTACGGTGCGTGAGTTCAGCAGATTGAAGTGCTGGAAAATCATACCAATCTGGCGGCGTGCCAGCGTGAGCTGCCCTTCTGAAAGGGTAGTGAGGTCCTGACCATCAACTAGCACGCTACCGGAAGTGGGGCGCTCCAGCAGATTAACGCAGCGGATCAGGGTACTTTTACCCGCACCGGATGCGCCGATCACGCCATAAATTTGTCCGGCGGGAACGTGCAAGCTGACATCTGACAGCGCTGTGATAGTCCATGAACCCTGCTGGAACACTTTGGTGATATTTGAGAGTTTTATCATTGAGTTATTTATTATCGTGATGGGAATTATCCGTGGCGTAAATGATCAATCCATCCCGCGCTTCCGTGACTGCGAGTAAATGTTAAGGCATCCAGATGTCTAAATCAATCGAAGTCATTCAAACTGCCATTCTCTACTTTTCAGGCAACCATGCGATACTCTAGGGCAAATTTTGTAGCAGGAGTTACTACGTGGTTGACAAGATTCCCGCAATTTTTCTTGATCGAGACGGCACTATTAATGTCGATTACGGTTATGTCTCTGAAATCGATAACTTCAAGTTTATCGATGGTGTCATTGATGCCATGCGTGAACTGAAAAAGATGGGCTTTGCGCTGGTGCTGGTGACTAACCAGTCCGGCATTGCCCGTGGCATGTTTAGTGAAGATCAGTTTATGCAGCTGACAGAATGGATGGACTGGTCATTGGCCAGCCGCGATGTCGACCTCGATGGCATCTATTTCTGCCCGCATCATCCCGAAGCAACAGTAGAAGGGTTACGTCAGTCCTGTGACTGCCGCAAACCTCAGTCGGGAATGTTGCTTACTGCTCAGCAGGAGCTGAACATTGATATGGCTTCTTCTTGTATGGTTGGCGACAAAATAGAAGACATGCTGGCGGCGAAAGCTGTTGGAGTGGGTAAAAAAGTATTAGTGCGTAGCGGTAAGCCCGTCACTGCTGAAGACGAAGCCGCAGCCGATTGGGTGCTAAATAGCCTGAAAGAGCTGCCGGCACGTATCAAACAGGGTTAAAAAGCAGCGTTTCGCGTGAACTTTCATCAGGCAGTAAAAAAAAGTTAAGATTACTGCTTGCGTTCTCGAAGTTCCTGTCTATAATGCGCCTCGACTGATACTGAACAATGGCTTACAGGCCAGCGGCTGAGGAGGTTCAGGAAGCATCTAAACCGCCGGAAAAACTTCTCAAAAAGAAGTTGACTCTGAAAGAAGAAAGCGTAATATTCGCCACCTTGCGACTGATACCTCAGGTACTGCTCGGGACGCTCTTTAACAATTTATCAGACA
>NZ_MAYS01000223.1 GCF_001756855.1 Candidatus Erwinia dacicola
CGAGCGTGAGCAGGAATGACTTCTGGTCTTTGCCAAAAATGGTGTCAATCTCGAAATAGCTAGGTTTCTGTTTGAGTTCGGCTTCAGTTAGGCGATGTTCAATGCCAACACGGTTGGGAATAGAACGTAGCGCCCTGTAATGGCGCTACGTTCAGGTACTAATTCGTCTGGCAGAAAAGCTTCCTGTTGACTATCATTATATGGCACAATGGCTTTGTTGAATAAATGGAGATTATGCTGCGAACCCATAAAAAGAGCGAGCTTCCATAACATAAAATCAGTAAGTTACAACCAATGTTCGGTAATACATGCCTGGAACGGCTAGCATCTTCGTCCAAAACCGGTATATTAAAACAGCATGATTACCTTTTATTCAACAAAGCCTAGCACAAGATAGTGTAAAAATTTATCTTAAGGGTGGCATGAGCGAAGAGCAACAATAGCTTCAATGAAGCTCAGCGCGCAGCAATCCGCTACGTCACGGGCTATTCAGTGGCATCAGGCCACATTGGTATAACGGCGATCTGACACCAAACGAATCTGAGTGACTGTTTTACTTACAGTCTAGTGCAGTGGCTAGTAGTTGACCACTACAGTGGTTGGTGACATAGGTTAATTAATCACCATGCCAGAGGAGTAATAAATATGCATCCCAAAACAGTCCGCATCCTTAATCGGGGAGAGTTTGAGCAACTGAAGAATACTATTGCTCTTCGATCAAAAGCTCGTAACGCGCTGACTAATAATCCGTGTTACGCCGCCGCGACGCCGGCAGATGTCAGCCTTCAATTAACCTATCGTTGCAATCTGCGTTGTAAACACTGTTATCAATGGAATGATAAAGGGTCCTTTCATGATATGGATCATGAACAGCAGAAAACGGAACTCCCGCTTAATATTATTGAAAAGGTGCTGCAGGAAACACATACGCCTAACGCGAAGTTGTTCTTATGGGGCGGAGAACCTTTGATGCACTCACAATTCAGTGAAATATCGAAGCTTTTACAACGTCATCCTCGAACTGTCATCATGTGTACCAATGGTATTCTGATAAAAAAGAAAATAGATGATTTGCTGGCGATCGGTAGCCATTTGAACTTGCTGGTGAGCTTGGATGGTCTGGAAAGTGATCACGATGCGTTGCGTGGCAAAGGCAAATTTCGGCAGACCATAGAAAATATTCAATACCTACTTAATCTGAAAGAGGAAGGCCGTTTTCAGGGGGAGATTTCCCTTTCCTGCATGGTTTCAGAAAGTGGGGTGGGGAAAATGTACAACTTCATGGAATGGGCCGAACAGATGTGCATAAATACCGTTTATTTCCAATATCCATGGTTCATCAGCCCTGATGTCGCCACAAATATGGATGGCTATTTCCGGGATAAATTCTGTTGGATGAATGTGCCCTCAGAAAAACCAACTTGGCATTCCTATACCTATCAACTTACGGAAAGCCACTTACCGTTATTGCGTGAGTCATTAGCAAAACTGGCATCGCGTCCTTGGCGCTGCCGAATTCGTTATCAGCCGCAGCTTGAAGACGATGAGATTGATGATTTTATTCGTGGTACCTCCCGACCTGCACAGCGTCGTCAACAATGTCTGGCAGTATCCAATCGTCTGGAAGTACATGCTAATGGGGATGTTACGTCATGCAAATTTTTTTCCGAATTTGTCATCGGCAATCTTCATGACCAGTCGGTTGATGACATCTGGCATGGTCCTGACTTTCAAAAAATTCGCGAAACCTTGAATCGAGAAGGATTAATGCCTGTGTGTTCCAAATGTATTCTTTTATATCTTAACGGAGTTTAACTTGATGACGGATGCTCTTGTGATAGAAGTACAATCCTTATTGGTTGAAATACTGGGAAATAATGGAAGCAAGAAAGAATTAAGCAGGGAGGATAATATTGCCACCGACTTGGGAATAGATTCAATACAAATGATTAATTTTTTTCTGACATTGGAGAATAAGTACAATATTGCGTTTGATTATGAGTCTATAGAAATAGAAAACTTTACTATCGGACGTTGCTGCGATTTAATAAATAAACTACAACATCAGGATATTATTGAAAAATAAAAAAACAGAGATATAATATTATGGATAGCAAACGTTATATCCATTTCGGCACCTTTGATGCCGAACGTTACTGGCGTCCTGATGACGTTGTCAGTTTGCCCGCTATTGTCGACCGGCAGGGACAACGCATTATTGCGCAGATGGATCAACTGTTATCGATACGCTGCCAGCCCGACGATATTCTTATGGCCAGAACAGCTTTCTCGCCTGCACTGCGTGCAGCATTGATTGAGGCTAATATTCGCTTTTTTGAACATCCACTTCCGCCGTTTCCCCAGTTGCAAGCAGAACAAATGGTTTCCTCTCTGCCTGCGACTTATAACTTGGCACCCTATGCGGTTACCAATGCTGTCACGGCATTAAAGCATCACTGGCAATTTACATCGCCGCTGCCTGATGCAGAAAATGTCGCTAGGTTGAGTTCAAAAACATGGTCAAATCAGTGGGTTATTTCACATCAACTGCCCGGCGATTGTGAGGTTATTACCGAAGTGGCGCAACTCCGCCGCTACGCGATGGATCAGGACAGCATTGGTTTCATCCTCAAAGACCCTTATGGCGTAGCCGGTAGGGGGACTATCCATATTACCTCTAGTGCCGTACTGGAAAATATCTGCCGTCATTTGGAAAAGCAAATCAGATCCGGGATAGAGCTGGTACTACTGGCTCAACCGTTTCTTCCGCGGCGTACCGATTTTTCCGCCCATCTGTATATTAGCGAGAGTGGTAATATCGAATGGCTCGGATTTCGGCAAATGCAGAATAACGGATTTGCTTATAGCGGTTCGGGCGCGCTTACGTCTTCAATGATAATCCGCCTGACGGAGGAACGTTATCAGGATCTGGCATGTAAACTCGCGACAGATATTGCGCAACAGGGGTATTTCGGTCCATTGTGCATTGACGCAATGTTACTGGAGGACGACCGTATTATTCCCGTACTAGAAGTTAACCCTCGGGTTTCGATGGGCTTGCTGAGCCTGCTGCTAGAAAAAAAGTTCGCGTCGGAGTTTGCCGTCGATATGTGTGTCTGGTCGGTAAAAATCACCTCTACGGATTTCATCGAGCGCCTGTTGTTGCAACTTGACAAACAGGCGGTTATGGCAGCTCAGGATCGTCCGGGTATATTGCCTCTGTCATCAGCAACATTGTTGTGTCCTCGTGGACGACTCTATTTCGCACGCGTCTATCCAGCGGATAGACCGGAAGCAGCGGCTGGCTATGAAGAACAGCTGCTGCGGGCACTGGAAGCCAGTGGGGGGGCGCTGTGAAAAAAGGCATGCTGACCATTGGGCTGTTGGGTGCGACATTTATCGCTGAGAAAGCCATTATCCTGCCAGCTCGTAGCCGCGGCCTGGTTACCGTACGCGGTATTGCCGCCAGCGATTACGCCCGAGCGCAAGCTTTGGCCACACGGTACCCGCCGATGATCGCTTATGAAGATTATGACTCATTATTGCGTGATCCTGCGATAGACATTGCCTACATATCGCTACATAACGCGGCGCATGCCATGATGGCGCTGGATGCTATCCATGCTGGTAAGCATGTGATCGTTGAAAAGCCACTCTGTCTGGGACGACGGGAATGGCATGCCATTCAACAGGCCTCCCAGACCAAACAGGTTAAGGTGATAGAGGCGGTTATGTGTGCCGAGCATCCTTGGCAGAGCAGTGTCTCGTCGCTGATTAGCGGACAGAGGCTGGGGACGCTGGAGTCGGTGCATACCACTATTTCATTCAGTCTGTCCGCGTTACGGGGATATCGTTGTCGACCTGAACTCGGTGGCGGTGCGTTTCTGGATAGCGCCAGCTACTGGCTGCAAATGTTGCAGGCCACCTTACCGCTTCACCCCGTTGGTATCGTAGGCCACTCCACCTTCAGTGGCCCTAATGGAGTTGATCAAGAGTTTCAGGCCAGCATTGATCTCGGTAACGGATGTCACGCCGAGCTGAATTGTCGTTTTTCTGATAATTATGAGGCGTCTCATGAATGGCGGTTCAGTCACGGGCTGGTTCGTTTACATAATTTCCTGTTGCCCGCCACTGCCTCTTTCCCCGTGAATTTGCATGTCACCTACCGGAATGGAACGCGCGAGGTGATAACGCATCCTGCCAGCTACTACTATGAGGATCAGCTACGTCGCATTGAAGGATATTATTCTGCTGATCTTGCGGAGTGGAAAAATACTGAATGTCACCAGGCGCAGCGTGTATCGCTGATGGAAGATATTTATCTGGCTGCATTAATGCATAAAATAAGGTGAAGCGCAACACCCCATACTGTCAATAGTACCGGAAGTCATCCCCGTCAGTGTTTCCCCTTCGTCGCTGAATTCCGGTGACATGCAGCAGCAGGCTGCCAGTGAGTCGGTCACATTATATCTTCCCAGCGGGATTCGTATGTGCATGGTTAGGATCTTCCTTGCCGGCAGGGGTATGCGACTGCCAGTCAATATGCAATTTCCGCATCATGTTACTGAAGACCCGGCTTTTGGTCACGGGGCCGTTATCGAGATACAGCATATTGGGACGTCCCTAGAAATGGGGTTCAGGAATGGAGGGTTTGGGTGCCATGACATTGAAGGGAAAACGCAATGCCGATTCAGCGTCTTCACCGTAAACGCATCGATATTCCTAGTAGGTGAAGCCACTGCGATTCGACCCCATGCTCTTGAACGTAGTGCCCTTACAGGGCGAGCGTCACGGCTTCGCCGTTCCGGTGCTTTGCATG
>NZ_MAYS01000224.1 GCF_001756855.1 Candidatus Erwinia dacicola
CGGTATTTCCGGTTTACGCTCAAGCAGCAGCACATTCTGACGCATGATGCGGTATACACGTTTGGCATTGAGCACCGCCATGTCGTCAGTTTCTGATTGTCTGCGCAGCACTGCCCATACCCGACGATAACCATAGGTGGGCAGATCGCCGATAACGGCATGGATACGGGCCAGCACTTCAGAATCATCAGGCTTGCGCCGACCATCCTGCCAGTCCTTCGACCAACGGGCCATGGCATGCAGCTGCGCACGTGAGACCCGGAGGCAACGACTGACAAGGCTTATTCGCCATCCTCCGGCAACAAGGACACGTGCGCTATCCACTTTTTTTGTCGGCCATATTCAATAGCTTCTTTCAGCCGCTCGTTTTCCATGGTTTTCTTACCCAACAGGCGCTGCAGCTCTTTAATTTGCTTCATCGTAGATGCCAGCTCCGATGCGGGCACAACCTGTTCTCCTGCGGCAACGGCAGTGAGGCTGCCTTCCTGATACTGCTTACGCCACATGAACAGCTGACGGGCGACCAGCGACACGGTCATTCCGGGCTCAAAGCTCTGCTGAACAATAGAGATTTTTTTTCCTGAATGCTGCGCCGTCTGCGCTTCTCTGGACCTGAAACATCAATCATCCGGACTCCAACGACTAGTCTAGAAACTAGTATCAAGACTATCACTAACTTAAGTGATACTAACTGTCTGGAGATTTATGGGGCCAGTCTAAATACTGGCAGTACTCTTTCCTTAATGAAGAGGAGGAGTTAAGGATTTTTGGTGAAAGTAGATGTGACAGCTTTTTCACACTGAGCTTTCTGGCTGAGGCTGCACGATGGGTGAAGACAGTTTTTGAACTCAGCCCCATGGACATCGCCTGTTTCTCTGCGCTTATACCGTCTAAAGCGTACTGCAGGGAAACATATTCCATATCAGTAAGGTGAGGGGTGCCAACCTCTTGTTTTATACTGTAAAGCTTTCCCTGCCAGAGCAGGTCCCTAAGCACCCCGTAAAACTCTAGAGTATGGCATACCTCTATGATATCTCTGTTTTGTAGCTGGAGATATTTCGCGAGGGGAAAGAATCTGCTGTCAGAAACGATGAGGATCTTTGATTCAACCCAGCTCTTCATCCAGCTTGCAGAAACCACATCCCTTACCGACCAGGGAGCCATGCATACGATGATTAGCTCTTCCTTACTTTTCCTGAAATGAAACCCCGCATCGCATAATGCAGATATTCCGGCATTAAAATAATTATTCCTGCGTGGGAAAGTCCGTATTTCCATGAATCTTAAACCTCACTGGAAAGCTAAAAATTCGACCAAAATTGATTTGCCATAGGATTTAACCGAAAGCCTGCAACGATCATTTTTATGTCACTTGATAGTTTTTATCTATCATAAATAGATTTTCGATCGCCAAACCCGATCATAATAGTTGATCTTGGTTAGAAAATCCCATAAGATTCTCTCCGTACCACGCTTTTAGCTAACTGACCGGCATCTGCAATACTGATGTTAAACTTTTATATTCATACATTTAATCAGATTGGCAATCATCGGTACTGATGTCACTCTGGGGCTAAAGACGGTTCAGGCAGCAACGCAGGTTTGCTCGCGCCCGCAGTGGTATTGCAGACTAGGAAATATCTGAAAAAATAATATGTCGCGCATCCAACCTGACGTGACAGGCATAATATAATAATTAACTGAGCCTGATCGCAGACGTTAATATTGGAGTCTGGGTTGGTCTAAAAAAAGCCCGAAATAGATTCAGAATAACTCTCAGCCTGTCTTACAGGTAATAATGATGGGATGGCAAAGCTTTACCCATGGATAAATAATTAAAGGACTTATGGATGAGAACTTGGCCTTTCACCAGCATCGCCTCATATCTAATGGCAATCTGTAGCACTTCATTTCTTTGCCCTACCGCACAAGCAGCCATGTATGTATATCCGATGGAGACTACGGTCGGAGAAAGCGGTACGTCTCAGATAAGGGTAATATCCCAGAATGATGAAGTTGAGTTTATTAAAATAAAGTTAAAAAAAATTATAAACCCCGGAACTAGAAATGAGCGCGAGGTTGAGGTCAATATGTCCGACGCTAGTCAGATTATTGTTACGCCACAAAAAATAGCCCTTGCCGCTGGCGGAGAGCGGGTTGTACGGATTGTTTCAATGACCCCTCCCGAGAGGGAGACTACCTGCCGTGTTTATTTCGAAGGCGTGAGCGAAGCTGCCTTCAATTCTCATTCAGATAAAAAGAACCAGTCCAGAAAAACAGCTCAGGTTGGCGTTAATATTATATGGGGCGCACTGGTTCACGTGGCACCGCGCAAAGCCAAGGCGAGCCTGAAATATATCCCCTCAACGGGAAATATCATTAACGACGGCACTATTCGCATCCCGGTGACAGAAGTAGGCGTATGTAACCCCGGCAGAGAATGCATCTGGGAAAAAAAAGCGCTGACAGTTTACCCGGAAAGCGAAACATCCATCCCACAAATACGCTTCTCGGCTGGCAACACCTACAAAATAAAGTATTTTAACTGGACGAAGAACAGAACAGAAGAAACCGAACTGCCTGCATCGCAGGCTAATTAACCCCCTTTCAGCGAAAGGGAAATTTAAACCTAAAAGGAAGTCTCAATGAAAAGTAATTTCAAAGTCGCTCTCGCCGCGGCCGCGCTGGTCGCCACATTCAGCGCCAACGCCGCACAGCGTGATATCACCGTTACCGCCAGCATCGACCCCACCGTCGACGTGACGAAGGCCGACGGTTCCGCACTGCCTGCGGCCGTGGAGATGCAGTATCTCCCGGGCAAAGGTCTTCAGGCCTATCAAGAGCAGATTAAGTTTTGGTCTAACACTGAGAACAGGGACCTAAACGTAAGCTTAGTTTCCGAACCTTCGCTGACCGACGCCGCGGGAGCAAACGCTATCCCACTGAGCGTATCCGTCAACAGCAAGGCACTGACCACCACCGCCACCCCATTCGCCTATTCGACGACGTTCCCTGGCGGGGTAACTAACGGCTCCTCTGCAATGCCCCTAGTCATTGCCCAGAAAACGCCGGGCGTCATCACAGCGGCTGGCACCTACAGCGGCGTCGTCAGCTTGGTGGTTACTCAGGCCACTGCTCCAACTAAGGAATAGCCACTGAACAACTTACATTAACGGGGCCAGCGCCCCGTTTCTTCATGGATATCGTTAAGTCGGGAAGACCAGAATGCGTATCAGGCTGAAGCTTATTGCCATTGCTATTGCGGCGGCACTGCCCGCGGTCGTCGGCGTTCAGGCCGCGATCAGTGTGCCCGCGGGATTTGAAGAGCTCGCGCGCGGCCAGAATATGATGCTGGACGTATCACTCTACGGTGAAAGTCTCGGCGTCGTTCAGGCCAGAGTCGACCTTGAGGACGTGCAGTTCTTACAACCCGAAGCGCTTGCTGGCGCCGTGCTAAAGAAGTTTGCGGACGCTCCTGGGCTTGGGGCCCTCCTCAGCCGTTCGCTTAACTCTCCGCTCAAGCGCAACGGTAACCTTGCCTGCAGCACCAACGGCAGGGCACCGGGCTGCGACCATATTGAAACTGACAGCGTGGCTGCTATATACGACGAGAATAATGCCAAAGTTGCCCTGTTTCTCGGCCGTCAATACCGGCCATCAAAAAAGAATGAAGACGTCTACTACGATGCCAGCACAGAGAGCAAAAATGCGCTGGTGCACCAGCAGAACCTCAACTTTGTTGCCGACAGTGACTATCAGTCTGCCTCCGTGCAGGGTAATGGTTCGCTCGGGGTAACAGAGACCGGCTATCTGAACATTGACTGGAACTGGCAGGGGCAGCGTTCGCGCTCAGCCAACATGCAGAAGGCGGATGTCACCAACGCCTATTTTCGTCAGGACCTGCTGAAACGCGTATATCTACAAGGGGGACTAATGGACGCCCGGGATATCTTCAGCAACGCCGGCGGGAATATTAACCTCAGCCAGCTGCCCCTAGGCAAAATTAGCGGGGCACGCGTGGGGTCAACCCTGTCATGGGTCAACATGGATAAGGTCTCCCGGGGCACGCCCGTTAACGTTTTTCTCACCAGGGACTCCCGGGTAGATGCCTACCGTGACGGCCAGCTTCTTTCCTCTTTCTACCTGAAGGCCGGCGCACAGGAGCTTGATACACGAACCTTCCCGGCTGGCAGCTACACCATCTCACTGAGCATTTATGAAAACAACCAGCTGGTCAGAACCGAGACCGTACCCTATACCGGTACCGGCGGCACCCCTCTCAGCTCATTCCAGTGGTTTGTACAGGCCGGTAACGTCAGCGACGACAGCGGTACCGCGCGGCGCTCTGATGATGACAGCCGGCGTGTTGTGCAGGGTGGACTTCGCCTGCCGGTGACCGAAAACACATCCCTCACCGGTGGCGCAGCTCTTTTCAGCGCCGCCCGTTACTGGGAAGGGGTTGTCAACTGGGTTCACGGCTTCGATACAGGGCCCGTTGACGGCACGCTGACGACCCGTGCCAGCTACCTTTACGGCACCGACGGATCGCGCGGTAATATTCAGCAGTTCAACTACAACGACGGCTTTTCGCTGAGCTTCTACCGTTCCGCGATGGCCGCTCCCGACTGCAACAGCCAAGGGGAGCACCGTTACAGCTACAGCGGGTGCTATAAAAGTACGAACGTGATGCTGTCCGTGCCCTTTTCAAAATGGTATGGCACGCTGGGCTACGCGCTCAGCAATAACGAAGGCCGCTACGTCTACCGCCGCGACCTGCACGGGGATGACAGGAATAGTCAGACAGGGATACCCTGGGAGCAGGTGTATCAGACCCGTTCGCGCAGCCGCACCTGGCAGACGGGCATTACGCGATATTTCAACTGGAAAAGCCTCAACGCAAATGCAGGCGTCAACGCCTTTATGCGCAAAGACACCGGATATGACGGCACGGACAAGGGCATGTTCCTCATTTTTACCCTATCTCACGCGGGCAGCAGCACCGGTCAGTTAAGAAGCTCATCCTCTGCGGGAGCCAGCTGGCAGACCAGTCGGCGCGGCAGCGACCAGCTGAGCTATAACGCCGCCTACAGTCGTTATATAGACGTCAGCGGAGAGAGCGAGCTAGGAGCCTCCCTGTACGGCGTAAACACGGATACGATGACCTCCTCCGCGTATGGTCGTGCCGGCGGGCAATACGGCAACGGTGCGCTTACGGTCAGCGACGCCTTGAGTAAGTCAGACGGCACACACAGGCTGAGCAGCAGCGGTAGCTACAGCTCTTCGCTTGCGATTGACCGCAGCGGTCCGCTCTGGGGCCGGTGGGGAAACGGAACGCCGTCGTCAGCCGTAATGATTGGCGTGGAGCAGGACAATGAGCAAAAGGACTCCCGGGTCAGCGTTTCGCTGGACAGCGGTGGACGCAGCAACGTGCGCGGCAACAGCCGCGCACTGTTTACCGTGCCTGGCTACCGGCAGACCACGTTCAGCGTGACCGAGGCGGAGTCTTCACCGGACGGTATCAGCAGCGAACTCCGTAAGGGCGCCGGCTCGCGCACCGTCTTTTTAACTCCGGGCAAAGTATTTAGTCGGAGCGTTGAGGTGGATACCCGCTATACGTGGCTGGGCAGGATGACTGACGCACAGCGCCGACCGCTTGAGGGCGGCATCCCGCTGAACGTTATGTCTTGGACGCCACTCGGCGGCGGGGGATTCACACTGGAAACATCAAAACGACTGGAGACGCTGTACGTCATGAAGGACAGCGAATTCTGGCGGTGCGGCATGAAGGTAAGGGCAGTGCGCAACGTGGTGCGCTACGTGGGCACCACGACGTGCGAAAGCTCGGACGTGGCGAGCCTGCCAGTCGCGGAGCAAAAACAAGTCAGACTAATAACTGTGGGGGCGAGTGCTAATTCGAAACCTACTGCAATGAATAAATAAGAGTTTGTATGAAAATTAAATCAACCTTAAAATTATTTACAATGATATCATCCATAATATCTTTTTCATGCATGGCTGTTTATGAGTCGCCAGTATCCAGAACAACAACGTTAACTGCTGAGTTTGACAAGAGCTCATTACCCGATTCATTAACCATCTGGAATAATTTATCAGGGGGGCGGGACGATACTGATGGACAAAAGTGGGGGAGGAATACACTTGTGTGTCTTAGCACAACTGACACCACTAATGGTGCGTGTAATATAACACCTTATTGGTCAGGTAATAACCCACCGGCCGGCTCTCAGAATATCTCCTTACTCTTTACCAATAAAAAAACAAATCAAAGTGTCAATATAAATATTGTCGGGATGCACCAGATAGTGATACCGGCAGGGTGCCATTCACCATATTCGTTTAACTACCCAGCATCGGTGACATTTGGATGCGCAGGTTCAATTAGTGTCGAAAACAAATTTACATATAAAATACCGAGGGATTCGCTTTCAAGTCTATCGACACCTGGAATATGGCAAGCAAGATTGAAGCAAAATCTTATGCTATGGTCCAGCAACCCAAATACGATAACCGTCTGGACTGCAGATATTACGCTTAATGTCACCGATGTGAAAAATCAGAAAATATATTTTCCAGCCTTTCCTTCTTCTGCGCCATTGATAAACCTCAATCTATCAAACAGGCCGGGGACGCCAGATAATATTGTCGCTAGCGGAGTCTCTACGCTGGATATGTGCCTTTATGATGGAAAAAATTCGATGAGTTCACAGATTAATATGATATTCAGAGACGAAGGTTCTTTTGCGTCAAAAAGACCGGAAGGCCTTTTTTCTGTATATCTTGATGATGCTAACAAGAGTCAGACAACTAACAGAATTGATTATCAGCTTAGTGTAATAAATCCGACAAATGGGCAGGTGCAGGTAATTAATAATGGAGATGGTATTTTATGGGAAAATACAAATACAAGGCGCATTCAGAGGCTGGTGGTTATTCCTGGTATGCATGGCGCTTCATTATGTGTTCCTGCACCACTTACTATTACAGTGCCTCAGTTTCGTCTTGCCGATAAGTCAGCTGGAAGATATAGTGGAAAATTAACTGTAATATATACTCCATCGACACAAACAAACGTCAGTAATTAAATATGGGGCTATCCCAGATAGCCAAGAACATCTAGGATAGTTCCAGGAGAAATAGCAAATTCAGTCAGTACAAACAGGAACGGTTACTTGAACTGTTTATTGCAGGCTCTGCAGCCCGTATTGCCGCAGAGCTGG
>NZ_MAYS01000225.1 GCF_001756855.1 Candidatus Erwinia dacicola
CGCTTGAGAAGCCCGAAAACAGGCACTTTTCCGGCAGCACCTCTGCCACGCTGACCTTTACGACAACCACCAAAATAACTTTCGTCCAGTTCAATCTCGCCATCAAACCAGGAGTGCCTATCTACGTGCTCGGCTATCAGCACTCTGAGGCGGTGAAAATAGTATGCAGCAGTGTTCCTGTGGACACCAACCAGCTCTGCGGCAATACGGGCTGTGGAGCCTGCAATAAACTGTTCAAGTAACCGTTCCTGTTTGTACTGACTGAGTCTGCTTTTTCTCATGGCACTATCCTAGATGATCTTAGTTATCTAGGACAGCCCCGTCATTTTTATATCGCTATGGCCGAGGATATTTTTCAACACCAGAATATTGCCGCCGTTCATCATAATCCGTGCAAAGACGTTGTACTCCAAAGAAGCCCGCAAGGTTGGCAGTGGTATTCGAGCAGGACGAGGCAAGGTCGAGTATGGGCCGCACATTCCGACATTGTTTAAGTAGGCAGAAAGTGGAGAGTTGGATTAACGCGCGAGAGGGGGCGTCTGAGAATCCAACCAATGTTAGATTCTCGCAGGGTGGTGAAAAACAAAAAAATCCAACCAGAAGCAGGTTTGTCCGACTAAGAATCAAGGATTAGAATGGATGAATTCCAACCCTAGAATGCAAAAAGCCCAAAAAAACCCCGCAAGCGGGGTTTTTCAATACTGCGGCAGATTACTCGGCTACAGCTTCTACTTGAGCTTCTGGACGATCAACGAGCTCAATGTAAGCCATCGGAGCGTTATCACCAGCGCGGAAGCCACACTTCAGAATGCGAGTGTAACCACCTGCACGACTCGCGAAACACGGACCGAGCTCATTAAACAGCTTTGCCACGATCTCGTTATCACGAGTACGGGCGAATGCCAGACGACGATTAGCTACGCTATCGGTCTTGGCAAGAGTAATCAGCGGCTCAACTACGCGACGCAGCTCTTTCGCTTTTGGCAGGGTCGTCTTGATAATCTCGTGACGAACCAAAGAGCCAGTCATGTTGCGGAATATAGCCTGACGATGGCTGCTGCTGCGATTCAGTTGACGACCACTCTTACGATGGCGCATGACCTTATCCTTCTCAGTGAAACCTTAACCTGTGATCGAGTTATTCATCAGCAATACTAGCTGGCGGCCAGTTTTCTAGGCGCATGCCCAGAGACAGACCACGAGAAGCCAGCACATCTTTAATCTCAGTAAGAGATTTTTTACCAAGGTTAGGCGTTTTAAGCAGCTCAACCTCGGTACGCTGTACCAGATCACCGATGTAGTGGATAGCTTCTGCCTTAAGGCAGTTAGCAGAACGGACAGTCAATTCCAGATCGTCAACAGGGCGCAGCAAGATCGGATCGAATTCTGGTTTCTCTTCTTTCACTTCCGGCTGACGTACATCACGTAAGTCAACGAAAGCTTCCAGTTGTTCTGCCAAGATGGTTGCCGCACGGCGTATCGCTTCTTCAGGATCAATAGTGCCGTTGGTTTCCATTTCGATGACCAGCTTGTCCAAGTCAGTACGCTGTTCTACACGCGCTGCTTCAACATTGTAGGCAATACACTCTACAGGGCTGTAACAGGCGTCAACAAACAGACGACCAATCGGGCGCTCATCTTCTTCCGAATGAATTCGGGCAGAAGCCGGCACATAACCACGACCACGCTGAACTTTGATACGCATGCTAATAGCGGCGTTCTCATCAGTCAGGTGACAGATGACGTGCTGAGGCTTGACGATTTCGACATCACCATCATGGATAATATCGGCTGCAGTCACAGGGCCAATGCCAGATTTATTCAGAGTAAGAATAACTTCATCTTTGCCCTGAACTCTTACCGCCAAACCTTTCAGGTTGAGCAGGATTTCCAAGATATCTTCCTGTACGCCCTCTTTGGTGCTGTACTCATGCAGTACACCATCAATTTCAACCTCGGTCACCGCGCAACCCGGCATTGATGAAAGCAGAATACGGCGCAGTGCGTTACCAAGAGTATGACCAAAGCCACGCTCTAAAGGCTCAAGGGTCACCTTGGCGTGCGTCGAACCCACTTGCTCGATATCTACCAGGCGCGGTTTTAGAAACTCTGTCACAGAACCCTGCATTGTGTCCTCTCTTTGGTACTAAGCTTTACTTGGAGTAAAGCTCGACGATCAGGTGTTCGTTAATGTCCGCAGACAGATCGGTACGTTCAGGAATACGCTTGAATACACCTTCCATCTTAGTTGCATCAACTTCCAGCCAAATTGGCTTTTCACGCTGTTCAGCCAGATCCAGAGCGGCTTTCACGCGAGACTGCTTTTTGGCTTTCTCACGGATGCTAACAACGTCATTCGGAGTTACCTGACAAGAAGCGATGCTGACAACGCGACCATTTACCAAAATAGATTTGTGGCTAACCAGCTGACGTGCTTCTGCACGAGTGGCACCAAAGCCCATACGGTAAACTACGTTATCCAGACGACCTTCCAGCAGAACTAGCAGGTTTTCACCGGTGTTACCTTTCAGACGAGCTGCTTCTTTATAATAGTTACGGAACTGACGCTCCAGCACGCCGTACATACGACGAACTTTCTGCTTTTCACGTAACTGCACACCATAGTCAGACAGACGTGGCTTACGCGCACCGTGCTGACCAGGAGCTTGTTCAAGCTTACACTTGGTATCAATCGCGCGAACACCAGACTTAAGGAAAAGGTCTGTGCCTTCACGGCGGCTCAGCTTGAGCTTAGGACCCAAATATCTTGCCATTTTCTTTCTCCAACATTCCTAAAAAACGGAGCGTTATACGCGACGTTTTTTCGGCGGACGACAACCGTTGTGAGGGATCGGAGTCACATCAGTAATATTAGTGATGCGGAAACCAGCAGCGTTCAGGGCACGAATAGCTGATTCGCGGCCTGGACCAGGACCCTTAACCATAACTTCCAAGTTCTTAATACCGTAATCTTTCACGGCCTCTGCGCAACGCTCTGCAGCAACCTGCGCAGCGAACGGCGTAGACTTACGAGAACCACGGAAACCGGAACCACCGGCTGTTGCCCAACCCAGCGCATTACCCTGACGATCAGTAATAGTTACGATGGTGTTGTTAAAAGACGCATGGACATGAGCCACGCCATCAGAGACTTGCTTTCTTACACGTTTGCGTGCACGAACTGGTGCCTTTGCCATTATTCAATCACCCCGATTATTTCTTGATCGGTTTACGCGGACCCTTACGGGTACGTGCGTTAGTCTTAGTACGCTGACCGCGCACTGGAAGACCACGACGATGACGCAAACCACGATAGCAGCCAAGGTCCATAAGACGCTTGATGCTCAGGGTGACTTCACGACGCAGATCGCCTTCAACAACAAATTTCGCTACTGCATCACGCAGAATGTCGATTTGTTCTTCTGACAGCTCACTGATCTTAACATTTTCAACGATTCCCGTAGATGCACAGATAGCCTGTGAACGGGTCTTGCCGATACCAAAAATTGCAGTTAATGCGATAACGGTATGTTTATGATCAGGAATGTTAATGCCTGCTATACGGGCCACTATGCACTCCTATATTAATTACTTATGCGTCCCATACCGAAAAGCCCGTTTTCAGGATACTCAAATGGAGACGCATAGACATACAACAGATTGACCGGTCAATCTAGCCAGCTCAATCCAACTTTGCAAGAAAAATATGCGATTAAATCAGCCCTGGCGCTGTTTATGCTTAGGCTCGGCACTACAAATCACACACACGATGCCGTCGCGACGAACGATTTTGCAGTTACGACATAATTTCTTGACGGAAGCACGAACTTTCATTTTTACTCTCCGTAACTTCTAAAACACCTGAATTAACGACCATAGCGCTTCAGATTTGCTTTCTTTAATGCAGACTCGTACTGACTAGACATCATCAGAGTTTGCACTTGAGCCATAAAGTCCATGATGACAACAACTACGATCAACAGTGAAGTACCGCCGAAGTAGAATGGAACTTTCATCGCATGACGCATGAACTCCGGGATCAGGCAAATAAAGGTAATGTACAGCGCACCGATTAAGGTTAAGCGCGTCATCACTTTATCGATATACTTCGCCGTCTGTTCTCCCGGACGAATACCTAGTACAAATGCACCAGACTTCTTCAGGTTATCCGCTGTTTCTCTTGGGTTGAAAACCAATGCCGTATAGAAGAAACAGAAGAAGATGATTGCGGTAGCATAGAGTAGCACATAAAGCGGCTGACCTGGCTGTAATGACATCGAAATAGTTGTCAACCAGTTCCAACCGGTTCCGCCCCCGAACCATGACGAGATGGTTGCTGGGAACAGAATGATGCTGGAAGCAAAAATAGCTGGAATTACACCGGCCATATTCACTTTCAACGGTAAATGTGTGCTCTGCGCAGCATAGACACGACGGCCTTGCTGACGTTTCGCATAGTTCACCACAATGCGGCGTTGACCACGCTCAACGAAAACAACGAAGAAGGTCACTGCAAATACAAAAGCTGCAACCAACAGCAACAGGAGGAAGTGCAGGTCGCCTTGCCGCGCTTGCTCGATGGTATGACCAATAGCCGGCGGCAGACCCGCAACAATACCAGCGAAGATAATGATCGAGATACCGTTACCGATACCTCGTTCAGTTATCTGCTCGCCCAACCACATCAGGAGCATTGTCCCGGTAACCAGACTGACAACAGCGGTAAAATAGAAGGCAAAGCCTGGGTGTAACACCAAGCCCGTCATCCCTAGCATATTCGGCAGGCCGGTAGCAATACCGACCGCTTGGAATATACCTAATACCAGAGTACCGTAACGGGTGTACTGGCTAATCTTACGACGGCCAGCCTCCCCTTCTTTCTTGATTTCAGCTAACGCTGGATGAACCACCGTCAGCAGCTGGGTAATAATAGAAGCCGAAATGTACGGCATAATACCCAAGGCAAAGATAGAAGCACGGCTCAGAGCACCACCAGAGAACATGTTAAACATTTCAATGATGGTGCCACGCTGTTGTTCAAACAATTTGGCAAGTACAGTGGCATCGATACTAGGGATCGGAATAAAAGAGCCAATACGGAAAACAATCAGCGCACCAATTACAAACAGAAGTCTACGTTTTAGCTCGCAAAATCCACCCTTGGCACTTTGAAAATCTAATCCCGGTTGCTTAGCCATCTGCTACTTATTCCTCAATTTTACCGCCAGCGGCTTCGATTGCAGCACAAGCGCCTTTAGTGACACGCAGACCGCGAATCGTTACCGGTGCAGAAACTTTGCCAGACAGGATCACTTTCGCAAACTCCATCTGAATTCCAATAATGTTTGCTGCTTTCAGCGTGTTCAGGTCGACGATACCGCCTTCGACTTTCGCTAGATCAGATAGACGAACTTCTGCAGTGACCATTGCTTTGCGAGAGGTGAAACCGAATTTCGGCAGACGCCGATACAGAGGCATCTGACCGCCTTCAAAACCACGATGTACGCCACCGCCAGAACGTGAGTTCTGACCTTTGTGACCACGGCCACCGGTTTTGCCGAAACCTGAACCGATACCACGGCCCAGACGTTTCGAAGCGTGCTTGGAGCCATCGGCCGGAGTCAGAGTATTTAAACGCATCTGTTACTCCTCCATTTTAACCATGTAGGAAATCGCGTTAACCATACCGCGTACGGCTGGCGTGTCTTCACGCTTTACGGTTTGGTTAATACGACGCAGACCCAAGCCAAGCAGCGTTGCCTTGTGTTTAGGCAAACGACCGATCGAACTGCGGGTTTGTGTAATCTTAATAGTCTTAGTCATGGTCATTATCCCAGAATGTCTTCAACAGATTTGCCACGCTTGGCAGCGACCACTTCTGGGGAATTCATGTTGGCCAAGCCATCCAGAGTTGCACGAACCACGTTGATCGGGTTAGTGGAACCGTAGGCTTTAGCCAAGACGTTATGAACCCCAGCGATTTCCAGTACGGCGCGCATTGCGCCTCCGGCAATGATACCTGTACCTTCAGAAGCCGGCTGCATGAACACGCGAGAACCTGTGTGCACGCCTTTAACAGGGTACTGCAGGGTGCCGCTGTTCAGTGCGACGTTAATCATATTGCGACGAGCTTTTTCCATCGCTTTCTGGATTGCTGCTGGAACTTCACGCGCTTTCCCATAACCAAAACCGATGCGACCATTACCGTCACCAACAACAGTCAGAGCTGTGAAGGAGAAAATACGACCACCTTTTACGGTTTTAGATACGCGATTTACCGCGATTAGCTTTTCCTGCAGTTCGCCAGCTTGTTTTTCGATGTGTGCCATCTTACACCTCCACCTTAGAACTGTAGGCCAGCTTCACGGGCAGCATCTGCCAGTGCTTGGACACGACCATGATATTGGAAACCAGAACGGTCAAAAGAAACACCAGTGATGCCTTTTTTGATTGCGCGTTCAGCAACTGCTTTACCAACAGCAGCGGCAGCGTCTTTGTTTCCTGTATACTTCAGTTGCTCACTGATAGCTTTTTCTACAGTAGAAGCAGCGACCAAGACTTCAGAACCGTTGGGTGCGACTACCTGTGCGTAAATATGACGCGGGGTACGATGTACCACCAAGCGAGTAGCACCCAGCTCTTTGAGCTTGCGACGTGCGCGGGTCGCACGACGGATACGAGCAAATTTCTTATCCATAGTGTTACCTTACTTCTTCTTAGCCTCTTTGGTACGCACGACTTCGTCGGCGTAACGAACACCCTTGCCTTTATAAGGCTCAGGACGACGGTAGGCGCGGAGATCTGCTGCAACCTGACCAATCAGCTGTTTATCAGCGCCTTTCAGCACGATTTCAGTCTGAGTTGGACATTCAGCAGTGATTCCCGCTGGCAGTGCATGGTCAACAGGGTGAGAGAAGCCTAAGACTAAGCTCACAGAGTTGCCTTTAACGGCTGCACGATAACCTACACCAACCAGCTGCAGTTTCTTAGTGAAGCCTTCGGTAACACCGATAACCATAGCGTTCAACAGTGCACGAGAAGTACCTGTCTGAGCCCAACCATCCACAAAACCTTCGCGCGGAGCAAAAGTCAGGGTGTTGTTAGCATGCTTAACTTCTACAGCTTTGTTGAGCTTACGAGTCAGCTCGCCGTTTTTACCTTTAATCGAAATAACCTGACCGTCGAGTTTTACCTTTACGCCGGCAGGAATTGCGACTGGTGCTTTAGCAACACGAGACATTTATTCCTCCGATTAAGCTACGTAGCAGATAATTTCGCCGCCAAGACCAGCCTGACGTGCGGCACGATCGGTCATGACACCTTTAGAGGTAGAGATAACAGCGATACCCAGTCCAGCCATAACTCTTGGCAGTTCTTCTTTGCGTTTGTAGATACGCAGACCTGGACGGCTTACACGCTGAATGCTCTCTACCACTGCCTTGCCTTGGAAATACTTAAGAGTCAGTTCCAGTTCAGGCTTGGTGTCGCCTTCGATTTTAAATTCTTCAATATAGCCTTCTTCCTTCAGCACGTTGGCAATAGCCAATTTTAGCTTGGAAGAAGGCATGGTGACCGCAACTTTGTTCGCGGCTTGACCGTTACGGATACGGGTCAGCATATCCGCGATCGGGTCTTGCATGCTCATCTGTCTTTACTCCCGTGATTCAATTGGTAATTACCAGCTAGCCTTTTTCAAGCCAGGTACTTCACCGCGCATGGCAGCTTCACGCAACTTGATACGGCTCAGACCGAATTTGCCCACATAACCATGTGGGCGACCAGTTTGACGGCAGCGCTTACGCTGACGACAAGGGCTGGAATCACGCGGCAGAGTTTGCAGCTTGAGAACAGCATTCCAACGAGCTTCGTCAGATGAGTTCATACTAGAAATGATAGCTTTCAGTTCCTCGCGTTTAGCGCGGTACTTGTCAGCCAGTTTCACGCGAACGACTTCGCGTGCTTTCATCGATTGCTTAGCCATCAGTAACCCTGCCTCACTTAGTTGCGGAACGGGAAGTTAAAAGCAGCCAAAAGTGCGCGGCCTTCATCATCAGATTTCGCAGTAGTGGTAATGGTGATATCCAAACCACGAACACGATCAACTTTGTCATAGTCGATCTCTGGGAAGATTATCTGCTCACGAACGCCCATGCTGTAGTTACCACGGCCATCGAATGACTTAGCGGACAAGCCACGGAAGTCACGGATACGTGGAACAGCAATAGAAATCAGACGCTCAAAGAACTCCCACATGCGTTCGCCACGCAGAGTTACTTTACAGCCGATCGGATAGCCCTGACGGATTTTGAAGCCTGCAACTGACTTGCGTGCTTTGGTGATAAACGGCTTTTGACCGGAGATTGCTGTTAAGTCAGCTGCTGCGTTATCCAGCAACTTCTTGTCAGCGATCGCTTCACCCACCCCCATATTCAGGGTGATCTTCTCGACCCGAGGGACTTGCATGACAGAATTGTAGCCAAACTCAGTCATGAGTTGTTTAACTACTTCGTCTTTGTAATAATCATGCAGTTTCGCCATCGTACTACTCCAAATCACTTGATAGTTTCGCTGTTAGACTTGAAGAAACGGACTTTTTTGCCGTCTTCGAATCTAAAGCCTACACGGTCAGCCTTGCCGGTTGCCGAATTGAAGAGCGCAACGTTAGAAACCTGAATAGCAGCTTCTTTTTCAACGATGCCACCTAGTTGGTTCAGAGTCGGAACCGGCTTTGAGTGCTTCTTAATTAGGTTGATACCTTCAACAATCAGTTTGCCTGAAGACAGAACATTTTTTACTTTACCGCGCTTACCTTTATCTTTGCCGGTCAGCACGATAACTTCGTCATCGCGACGGATTTTAGCTGCCATTTTTTACTCCTTAGAGTACTTCCGGTGCCAGAGAGATAATTTTCATGAACTTTTCAGTACGAAGCTCACGAGTTACCGGCCCAAAAATACGCGTTCCGATAGGCTGCTCAGTGTTATTATTTAAAATAACGCATGCATTACGATCGAAGCGAATGACAGAACCGTCCGGGCGACGAACACCCTTCTTGGTGCGCACCACTACCGCTTTCAGCACATCACCCTTCTTAACCTTACCGCGAGGAATTGCTTCCTTGATGGTGATTTTGATGATGTCGCCTACGCCCGCGTAGCGACGGTGCGAGCCACCCAGAACCTTGATACACATTACGCGACGTGCACCGGAGTTGTCGGCGACGGTCAGCATAGTCTGTTCTTGGATCATTTTAGTGCTCCGCTAATTTCAACTACTACTTCGGGACCTGATTCAGGTCGTATATAAGCGCCCATTATTGAGGGCGCAGCATTATAACACTACTTCCTTAACTTTGGTAGAAAAGATAAACGGCTCTTGCAAGCCGTTTATCTTGTTTTTTTAGAGACAGCAGGTTCTATTACAGAATCGCTTTCTCTACAACGCGAACCAGCGTCCAAGACTTAGTCTTAGACAGTGGACGGCATTCGCGAATTTCTACCACGTCGCCGATTCCACATTCATTGTTCTCGTCATGTACGTGCAATTTGGTCGTACGTTTGATGAATTTCCCGCAGAACGGGTGCTTCACAACACGTTCGATTGCCACAACAATGGATTTCTCCATTTTGTCGCTCAGAACACGACCTTGCAGAGTACGGATTTTATCGGTCATTACGCACCCGCCTTCTCAGTCAGTAAAGTCTTAACGCGTGCAACATCACGACGAACATTCTTCAAGACGTGAGTCTGTTGAAGTTGGCCTGATGCTGCCTGCATGCGCAGATTGAACTGCTCACGCAGCAGGTTAAGAAGCTCAGTGTTCAGCTCTTTAACGTTTTTTTCACGCAGCTCTGTTGCTTTCATTACATCACCGTCTTAGTTGCAAAGGTGGTTTTGATAGGCAGTTTTGCTGCTGCCAACTTGAATGCTTCACGGGCCAGCTCTTCCGGTACACCGTCCATTTCATACAGGACTTTACCAGGCTGGATCAAGGCAACCCAATACTCTACGTTACCTTTACCTTTACCCATACGCACTTCCAGCGGCTTCTCGGTAATTGGTTTGTCCGGGAATACACGGATCCAAATTTTACCTTGACGCTTAACTGCACGGGTCATAGCACGACGTGCTGCTTCAATCTGACGAGCAGTTAGACGACCACGGCCAACAGCTTTCAGACCGAAAGTACCGAAGCTAACATCCGTACCCTGCGCCAAACCACGGTTGTGGCCTTTATGCACTTTACGGAATTTTGTACGCTTGGGTTGTAACATCAGCGACTCTCCTTACTTACGGCCTTTACGCTGCTGCTTTTTAGGTTGAGCAGCCGGTTCCGGTTGTTCAACAGCAGCCATACCACCTAGGATCTCACCTTTGAAGATCCATACCTTAACGCCGATTACCCCATAAGTGGTGTGCGCTTCAGAGGTATTGTAGTCAATGTCTGCACGCAGAGTGTGCAGCGGCACGCGGCCTTCACGGTACCATTCGGTACGCGCGATTTCTGCACCGCCTAGGCGGCCACTAACTTCAACTTTGATCCCTTTAGCGCCTAGACGCATTGCGTTCTGTACAGCACGCTTCATAGCACGACGGAACATCACACGACGCTCTAGCTGTGAAGTGATGCTGTCAGCAACCAATTTAGCGTCCAGTTCCGGTTTACGGATTTCGGCGATATTGATCTGTGCAGGAACGCCAGCGATATCAGCTATGACCTTGCGCAGTTTTTCTACATCTTCACCTTTCTTACCGATAACGATGCCTGGACGAGCGGTGTGAATAGTCACACGAATACTCTTAGCTGGGCGCTCGATAACGATACGAGAGACGGATGCTTTAGCCAGTTCTTTAGTCAGGAACTGACGCACTTTAAAGTCGCTGTCTAGGTTGTCAGCGAATTCTTTGGTATTTGCGAACCAAGTAGAGTTCCAAGGTTTAACAATACCCAAGCGAATACCATTAGGATGTACTTTCTGACCCATTGCTAGTCTCCAGAGTCTCAGCGATCGGACACAACCACAGTAATGTGGTTGGTGCGCTTCAGGATGCGATCTGCACGACCTTTTGCACGCGGCATAATGCGCTTCATGCTTGGGCCTTCGTCTACGAAGATTTTCGTGACTTTCAGATCATCAATGTCAGCGCCATCGTTGTGTTCGGCGTTAGCAATGGCAGATTCCAAGACCTTCTTGACCAGTACAGCTGCTTTCTTATTGGTGTAGGTCAGAATATCCAGAGCCTGCGACACTTTCTTACCGCGTACAAGATCCGCTATCAAGCGAACCTTCTGTGCAGAAGAACGAGCGTGGCGATGTTTAGCGATAGTTTCCATCTCTTCCTCCCGCCTTAGCGTTTCTTGGCTTTTTTATCAGCCGAATGGCCGCGATAAGTACGAGTCGGTGCAAATTCACCTAGTTTGTGACCGACCATTTCGTCGGAAACAAAGACAGGAACGTGCTGACGACCATTATGGACAGCGATGGTCAAACCAATCATGTTAGGGAAGATCGTTGAACGACGGGACCATGTGCGCAGTGGCTTCTTGTCTCCGCTTTCCAAAGCTTTCTCTACCTTCTTCAGCAAGTGCAGGTCAATAAAAGGACCTTTCTTGAGAGAACGTGGCATGGCTTATCCTCTAAAATTATTTGCTACGGCGACGTACGATAAACTTATCGGTACGCTTGTTGCTACGGGTCTTCTTACCTTTGGTCTGTAGGCCCCATGGGGACACTGGATGCTTACCAAAATTACGACCTTCACCACCACCGTGCGGGTGATCGACTGGGTTCATCGCAGTACCGCGAACGGTAGGACGGACACCACGCCAACGAGCTGCACCGGCTTTACCCAGAACGCGAAGCATGTGCTCAGCGTTACCGACTTCGCCCAAGGTTGCGCGGCAGTCAATTTCGACTTTGCGCATTTCACCAGAACGCAGACGCAGAGTAACGTAAGAACCATCACGCGCAACGATCTGCACGTAAGTACCAGCTGAGCGAGCAATCTGTCCGCCTTTGCCTGGTTTCATTTCTACGTTATGCACGGTAGAACCCACTGGGATGTTACGCATTGGCAGGGTGTTACCCGCTTTAATCGCAGCATCAACGCCAGATTGAATCTGATCGCCAACTTTCAGTCCTTTAGGAGCTAGGATGTAACGGCGTTCGCCATCTTTGTACAGAACCAGTGCGATGTTCGCAGAGCGGTTCGGATCGTACTCAAGACGTTCAACGGTCGCTGGTATACCATCTTTGTTGCGTTTGAAGTCAACAATACGGTAAGCCTGCTTGTGACCACCACCGATATGACGGGTAGTGATGCGACCATTGTTGTTACGGCCGCCGGATTTGCTGTTTTTCTCAACCAGCGGGGCAAATGGTTTACTCTTGTGCAGCTCCGCGTTTACCACTTTAACTACATGGCGACGACCCGGAGATGTCGGTTTACATTTAACAATTGCCATTGTTCTTCTCCTCCGACTTACTCAGCGCCGCCTGCGAAGTCCAGATTCTGGCCTTCTTTCAGGGTGACGTAAGCTTTTTTCCAGTCTCTACGACGACCAATACGCTGTCCAGAACGCTTAGTTTTGCCTTTAACCAGCAAAGTGTTCACGACTTCAACTTCTACTTCGAAAAGTTTCTGTACAGCGGCTTTAATTTCTGCCTTGGTCGCGTCAATCGCAACTTTGAGAACGATGGTGTTAGTTTTTTCCATCGCAGCAGATGCTTTTTCAGATACGTGCGGCGCGCGCAGTACTTTCAGCAGACGTTCTTCACGGATCATGCCAGCATCTCCTCAACTTGCTTAACTGCATCAGCAGTCATAACGACTTTGTCGAAAGCGATCAGGCTAACTGGGTCGATACCCGCTGCATCACGAACGTCAACCTTGTACAGGTTGCGAGCGGCCAAAAACAGGTTTTCTTCCAGTCCGCCAGTGATGATCAGCACGTCTTCCAGAGCCATGTCTTTCAGTTTTTCTACCAGCAGCTTCGTTTTAGGGGATTCCAGAGAGAACTGCTCGACAACGATCAGACGATCTTGACGTACCAGTTCGGACAGGATGCTTTTCAGCGCGCCGCGGTACATCTTTTTATTGACTTTTTGACTGTGGTCCTGTGGCTTCGCCGCGAATGTCACACCACCTGAACGCCAGATTGGGCTATTTACAGAACCTGCACGCGCACGGCCAGTGCCTTTCTGGCGCCATGGCTTTCTGCCTGAACCAGTTACTTCAGCACGAGTCTTCTGAGCACGAGTACCCTGACGAGCACCTGCTGCATAAGCAACGACAACCTGGTGTACCAGCGCTTCGTTGAAATCACGACCGAAGGTAGTTTCGGAAACAGTCAGCACGCTTTGCGCGTCTTTCAATACTAATTCCATTGCTATCCCCTTACGCCTTCACAGCTGGTTTAACGATAAGGTCGCAACCGGTAGCGCCGGGTACTGCACCTTTAACCAGCAGCAGGTTGCGCTCAGCGTCAATACGTACAACGTCCAGACTCTGAACAGTTACACGCTCATTGCCCATCTGGCCTGCCATTTTCTTGCCTTTGAACACTTTGCCCGGAGTCTGGTTCTGACCGATAGAACCAGGTACGCGGTGTGACAAGGAGTTACCGTGAGTGGCATCCTGAGTACAGAAGTTCCAGCGCTTTACAGTACCGGCAAAACCTTTACCTTTAGATGTTCCAGTCACGTCAACTTTTTTCACGTCAGCGAAAATATCAACATTAATGCTCTGACCTACAGTGAACTCTGTGCCTTCAACGGTGCGGAATTCCCAAAGACCACGGCCAGCCTTAACGCCAGCTTTAGCAAAATGACCTGCTTCAGGCTTAGTTACACGGTTTGCTTTTTTAGCACCGGTAGTTACCTGGATAGCAGTGTAACCGTCGTTTTCTTGCCCTTTAACCTGAGTAACGCGGTTTGCTTCAATTTCGATCACGGTTACAGGGATTGAAACGCCATCTGCTGTGAAGATACGGGTCATACCCACTTTTTTACCGACTAAACCAATCATTGTTTCAACCTCTCAATCGCTCAATGACCTGATTAACCCAAGCTAATCTGCACGTCAACACCTGCAGCTAGATCCAGACGCATCAGAGCATCAACCGTTTTTTCGGTTGGCTCAACGATGTCAACCAGACGTTTGTGAGTGCGAATTTCATACTGATCGCGCGCATCTTTGTTGACGTGCGGGGAGATCAGAACGGTAAAGCGCTCTTTGTGGGTCGGCAGCGGGATAGGACCACGTACCTGCGCACCAGTGCGCTTGGCAGTCTCTACGATTTCTGCAGTTGATTGATCGATCAGACGATGATCAAACGCTTTAAGACAGATACGGATTCTTTGGTTCTGCATGAGACCAGAGCTCCAATTGTTTATAAACGAAAAATTACTACTCGCATCCATTACGATTGATGGAGGAGTGTAATCGTTGAGCACATAACCCGCATATCGCGAGTATTGTTGGCGAGCACTTTCGCACTTGCCTGCGACTCATATTGAATCGCGCCTGACCATGTTTGCAGGCACAAACATTATACGTACATCTGGGGGTAAAGCAACAGCATTGTGGCTTTTATTAGCGGAAGGAGAGAACGGGAGAAGAGATCGCAACCACCTTGCCCTACCCGTTCAGGTACTAAGGTGACTGAATGACACTGCTTAGAGTGAGCCTATCGGTAATTCTGTGTAAATGCCTTTTTAGAGGTGGCCGTTCAGGCTCTCACCGAACTCGATAATAAATCGACTCATCGCCAGCCGCCAGTTCTGGATTGGCATAC
>NZ_MAYS01000226.1 GCF_001756855.1 Candidatus Erwinia dacicola
ACTTTGCACGCCCATACCATTCCTGGGAACGTGGCCTGAATGAGCATACCAACGGTCTGATACGGCGCTTTTATCCCAAGGGAACCGACTTCAGTCAGGTGAGCCATCGCAAGATGGCTGAACTCGAACACATACTCAACATGCACGGGAGAAAATCACTGGGCTATCGTTCCCCCAACGAGGTATTTTTAACGCACTTACTGGCGGCATAAGCCCCCTCGGTTTTGTTGCGTTTCGAGTGGGAATGGAGCCGATATAAACAAGATCATTGCTACTGAAAAATTTTACGAACCCATGTTCATTTTCATATAAATTCCCCGGTGTGGAATTACCAGTTCCCTGACGGCCTCCATATTGGTCGTGGGCAAAATGTATTACTGACCATAGTTCCTTTGAAATATACCGGCAGATAATTTCCATTCTTACATCAGCAGATGATGATGCTGACTCTTTTTTAATTTTTCGAGTTTAGCAGAAAGATTACTTTCCCTTTCATTTAAAGAAGAAAAATAGTTTTCCTGCAGTTTTTTTAGGCAGTAATTTTTTATAAAAAAATACAAACCCCCTGCTTCCTTGTCAATTAAACTATAATCCTGCGTGTAGATATTTTTGTAAAATATAACCGCAAAAATCTTCGCTTCATTTTTATTTTCATCAACCATTCGCCTGAATAAATTAAACTCATTGGCAATATTATGTAGTGAACGCATATCTGTAATATACAGAGACGTTTGCTTAAGAAGCACATCATCCTTAACGGGGAAATCTTTTAGTTTATTTTTCAGATGTGTATAGGCATTTCTGGCATCCAGCACGGGTACAACCGGAACGATGAAATCAAAAAAATTTAGTGCGTATATCAGCTCCGAGAAAAATATCATCCCGACAGGCATAGAGGAATCTTACAGGATCATTCTTCAGGTTATTGTTTACTATCTGGTTTATCTCCCTCAGCTTCACGAAAACTTCCGTATTACCAAGCCTGTCCAGATCTTCAAATACCACGATTTTGCTCTTTGAACGGGAGAAGAAATAGACAATTTCGTCGAGACAGTTGTTGAGCAGTGAGGATGACTCCTGTTGAGCCATCTCTGCACTCGCCTGAAGAAAAGCTATCTTGCTTAGTTTTAATTTTTTATCAAAGAAACCGACCTTTGACGCCACCCTGACGATACAAAACAAGGTTACCAACACCAGTGCGATACTGCACCATAAACGCTCAGGATAAGCATCATTTACAAGAGAAATGGTCGCCTCATTCACACTGAAGAATAATAGTATTTTTTTTGGAAAAACGGATAAATACAAACAAAATAACGGAACCACTATGCTGATGGATGTTTCAAAAAGTGAAATAACGTGTTTTATATCTCTGTTCTGAATTCTGTCAATCCGAGAGTCGGGAATATTATCCTTATTTTCTTTATAGAGGATCTGCTGAAGAATGCTTAATTCAATTTCAGCATTTTCTGGGGGGTTTCGTCTTTCTTTCCTGACATTGAAAAATCTGCCAGGGACACATTGATGAAGTCTTTTTTCAACCTGGCATTTAGATAAGAAAGTATCACAGTACTTTTTCCTGCTCCATAAGGACCGGTAATCGCGATATTTCTCACATCTTTCTTTAAAAAAGCAAAATGAACGTAGCACGCCTGTGGCGTGAGCGGCGCTGCTACGCCGCTTCGGGTGTTTGCATGACCGGCGCTCCGCTTTATACTCTGCTCCATGCATATCCC
>NZ_MAYS01000227.1 GCF_001756855.1 Candidatus Erwinia dacicola
GGGTACCGACTCGTACCAGTGCATCCTGTGCAAGGGCCGACGGCGTTTTGCCGGCGCCCAGGCAGGAACGCAGGCGATGGAATTACTGTCGGAAAGGCTGCGTGAAATGGAGAAAAAGCGATGGCTGCGGATACCTGAGCCGGATCAGTACGCCTGAAAAATTGATTTCAGATTAAAAACACGACAAAAACTGCATTCTCATACTTAAACCTACGCAGGGCCGTAGCATCAAAGGGATAGTTCGTTCTGACATTCATGGTTAGGCGCTCTCAGAAGAGGCGATTCAATCTCCTAACCATGAATAGCAGCTGCTGAGCTTCTTTACTCAAGTTTTTCGCACGCACGCCGCGCAGACGTTCGATTTCCGCTTCCATCTTGTCTTTCTCTTTCAGCAATTCGCCGAGCTTTTCGCTCTCGCCAGAGGCCAGCAGCCTAGGTTCTTTGTGATTAAGGCCGTCCAACTTGTCGCTAAGCTCTTTGATTTCTACCTTAACTTGTTCTTTCATCGCGATTGACCTGTTGGTGACAGCATCAGCGGCTCTACGACATACTTCACGGCGTAGTCATCCTTACGGAACACCTGTACAAGCAGAATGTTCACGGCCTCAACTAGCAGTTCTACGGCGGCGATCAGAAAACTTCTTACCGATCGTCCGGCATTCAGGCGTTCGAGCACCTGATTTTCAAAAGCCTGTGGTTGTTCCATGAATGTCTGCATATTTTTCATATGGCGTAAGGACGCCTGCGCGAGCACAGCAGTACTGTGCCCTAGTTGTTCGTCCGTGAGGGGCGCTTGCACCATTATGCCATAGCGTTCCAAGCCTTCACTACCGCCTTGACGACATCGCCGTCGGCGGGCAGGCCGGAGATCTGCGCCAGCACGCTGGCAACATCCTGCTTCGCCAGCAGCCCAGCCAGTTCCTGCTCCTGCGGATACTGATCGCTGCGGTAGTGCAGGGCAGCGGCGATACCGGTCACCAGATTATCGTGCGGCAGGTGATATTCCAGCGTGCTGAGCGTTGGCTTAATCAGACGATCGCCCGCGCTCAGTTTACGCAGCGGCTGGCGGCCAACGCGGTCCACATCATCTTTCAGGTACGGATTCTCGAAACGGTCGAGGATTTTCTGGATGTACGCCGCGTGTTTTGCCGCGTCAAAGCCGTAACGCTTAATCAGCGCGGCACCGCTCTCTTCCATCGCGCCCTGTACCACCGCCCGCACTTTCTCATCGAGAATCGCTTCGCGAATGGTCTTGTGCCCGGCCAGCTGACCCAAGTAAGCGGTGATGGCATGACCGGTGTTCAGCGTAAACAGCTTACGCTCGACGAACGCCATCAGATTGTCGGTCAGCTCCATGCCGGGAATATCAGGTAGCGCGCCTTTAAACTGGGTCTTATCGACAATCCACTCGCTGAAGGTTTCCACGGTGACTTCCAGCGGATCGCTGTTGCCCGCTTCAGACGGCGGCACGATGCGGTCAACGGCAGAGTCAATAAAGCCAACATGTTCTTCAACCCAGGCGTGATACTGCTCTGGCAGCGCCTTCAGCACGTGGCCTTTCAGCTGCGTGGTGCCGCGCACCATATTTTCACAGGCGATGATATTCAGCGGATGGGAATTAGCGCTATCACTACGTTTGGCTAGCCCTTTGGCAATGCCACCGGCAATGCGCTCAAGGATCTGTGGGCCAACTGCCGTGGTAACGATATCAACGTCTGCGACCAGCGCGATAATGTCATCGCTGGTGCTGTTAACCGCGTTTACTCCTTTAACGATCTCAACCTGCGCATGCCCACCGACCACCTGTACTGGATATTCTCCGCGCGCGTTGAGAGCATCCAGTACCACCTGGTTCACATCCGCGAAGGTAAGCTGAATACCGGCATCCGCCAGCAGTTTACCGATAAAGCCACGGCCGATATTTCCGGCGCCAAAATGTAATGCTTTCATAATTATTCCCGTATCAATGATGGAAAGGTCAGGCATGCCCAAACCCAAAAAGGGCCGGGCGGGCCCAACCCCTAGGGAGGTATTTACTTCAACCGGCTCGGGCGCTTGTTTTACCTGACAGCAAGTCGAGAACTTCCTGCACGTCGGTGGTGCTAGCTAGGCGGGCAATCACGCTGTCATCATCGAGCGCGTTAGTCAGGCTGGTAATCACCTGGATATGTTCGTTATTGCGCGCTGCAATGCCGATCACTAGGCGGGCAATATCCTCCGGCTCTTCACCGAAGTGAACGCCCTGCGAATACTGACAGAACACCACGCCGGTTTTCAGCACGCGGTCTTTCGCTTCCACGGTACCGTGCGGCACGGCAATGGATTCGCCGAGGTAGGTTGGCGTCAGTTTTTCACGCGCCAGCATCGCCTCAACATATTCCGGCTCAACATAGCCGCCTTTCACCAGCTGCTCACCAGCAAAGCGGATCGCCTGCTCTTTATCCGTCGCCACGTTACCGAGGAATATGTTGCTGGCGCTCAGTTTGAACAGGTGGTCTTGGCCATCATCGAAGCTGTCGTTCAGCGTCGCGCTTACTTTCTCGCGATAGTTGGCGCTGCGTCTGGCTTCCACCAAGCGTGCCGTCAGGTCGCTATACAGGTCGCTGTCGAGGAAGTTAGTCAGCGAGATGTGCTGGGCATGAGGGGCCTGGCGGATCGCACGTTCGGTCAGATCGCGGTGGGTGATCACCAAGTCAACGTCGCCCGGCAGGCTGTTAATCGCCATGTTGGTGACGGAAACCGCGGTCAGACCAGCATCGTTTACTTTTTTACGCAGCACGCCTGCGCCCATCGCACTGGAGCCCATACCGGCATCACAGGCTACGATAATTTTGCGCACGTGGCTCAGGTCAGCGTGAGGGCCATCAGCAGCGGCAACACCGGTCGCGCTCTGACCTTTAGACTGGGCTTTCATCTCTTGCACACGGCGAGCCGAGGCTTCAATATCGTCGTTTTCTTTCACTTTGCTGGTTTTCAGCAGGTTAGCAGAGACCACGAAGGAGACAGCAAAAGCAGCGACAATCGCGGCGATATTCGCGAAGTAGGCACCTTTTAGTGTCATTGCCAGCACTGCCAGGATAGAGCCTGGAGAAGCTGGGGACACCAAGCCGCCGTTCAGCAGAGTCAGTGTGAACACGCCGGTCATACCACCGAGGATAACCGCCAGAATCAAGCGCGGGTTCATCAGCACGTACGGGAAGTAGATTTCGTGGATACCACCAAAGAAGTGGATGGTTGCCGCGCCACCGGCGGACTGTTTGGCATTGCTATGGCCGAAAAACATATATGCCATCAGCACGCCCATACCCGGGCCTGGGTTCGCTTCGATCAGGAAAAAGATCGACTGACCGGCTTCGCTGGCCTGCTGGATACCCAGCGGCGAGAAGATACCGTGGTTGATGGCGTTATTCAGGAACAGAATTTTTGCCGGTTCAACGAAGATAGAGGTCAGCGGTAGCAGGTTGTTCTGCACCATCAGATTCACGCCCGCGGCGAGAATATGCGACAGACCTTCAACCAGTGGACCAATCGCCAAGAAGGCGAGGATGGCCAACAGCATGCCGATGCTACCGGCAGAAAAGTTGTTAACCAGCATTTCGAAGCCAGATTTGATCTGGCCATCAATCTGACGGTCGAAGGTTTTAATTGCCCAGCCGCCCAGTGGACCCGCAATCATCGAGCCAAGAAACATTGGCATGTCGGCACCGACAATCACACCCATGGTGGTAATCGCGCCAACCACACCACCGCGATCGCCGCCGACTAGGCGGCCACCGGTATAACCGATCAGCAGCGGCAGCAGGTAGGTAATCATCGGACCAACCAGTTTAGCCATGGTTTCATTTGGCAGCCATCCAGTTTGAATAAACAGCGCGGTGATCATACCCCAAGCGATAAACGCCCCGATATTTGGCATTACCATGTTGCTCAGAAAGCGACCAAAATTCTGGACCTTGATCTTGATATCTGATGAGGACATAAACAAACACCCCCTATTGGTACGCGCTGACAATAAGAGAGCGCGTTGATTTTTGTTTTAGACGTGACAGCGGGTTAAACCGTCAGTATCACTGTATGCAGGCGGACTTTATCACGCGAATATGACGCTGCGTAGCGGCAGACTAAAGTCTGACACAGATCACTATGAATGGTGGTGTAGATGGGGTACGTTAGTGACGAAAGTCACATTTATTCACTGTAGTAAAAGGACTTAGGCTGGAATTTAATCAATTGTAGCGTATTGATGCGATATATCTCACAAATTAACGTTGTGAGCCTGTAGCCTTTTTATGATTCAAATCACAAAATATTTTGAAACAAAACGAGCCAGATCACACTTCACTGGCCGATGAATCTGTCGGACAACTTTTATGTAATAAAAGTATAGTTACTCGCTCATCTT
>NZ_MAYS01000228.1 GCF_001756855.1 Candidatus Erwinia dacicola
GCGGGCGCTGGCATTGCTGAAGCGGGAAGGTAAATGTCCGCAGCATGTGCATCACCGGCAAATACAGTACCGGAATAATATAATTGAGTGCGATCATGGCAAACTGAAACGGATAATCAACGCCACGCTGGGCTTCAAATCAATGAAGACGGCTTACGCCACAATCAAAGGCATTGAAGTGATGCGGGCGCTACGGAAAGGTCAGGCAGAATCATTTTATTTGGGGCATCCCCTAGGCGAGATGCGTCTGGTGAGCAGAGTCTTTGAAAGATAAGACCTTTCAATAACACGAAAGGCTAACTCATCAATATCTTTGCAACAGTGCCTTCAGACTTACCAGAGGAACCGCTTAGCTTTAAGTTGCCAGAACACGCTGGAACAAGGTAGCCTCTTGCATTATTTTGCGCAGAATTGCGTGTTGAATGTCCCTACAGGAGTTGTAATGCCAAATAGTCTGACCTGGTGCGACCTGCCTGCTGAAGTCTCTCTCTGGCCGGGGTTACCTCTTTCATTAAGCGGTGATGAAGTGATGCCGCTGGACTACCGCGCTGGCCGTAGCGGCTGGCTGCTGTATGGACGCCAACTTGACAAAGCCAGCCTAACCGAATATCAGCGCCAGCTGGGCGCGGCGATGGTGATCGTCAGCGCGTGGGTGGTGGAAGATTATCAGGTCGTCCGGCTGGCGGGATCGCTGACCCCGCTGGCAACTAGGCTGGCGCATGACGCCGGGTTTGATGTGGCACCGATGGGCAAGATCCCGCATCTGAAAACGCCGGGCCTGCTGGTGATGGATATGGACTCCACCGCGATTGAGATCGAGTGTATTGATAAGATCGCCAAACTGGCCGGCAGCGGCATGCTGGTGGAGGAAGTGACCGAACAGGCGATGCGTGGCGAGCTGGACTTTGCGGCCAGCCTGCGCCAGCGCGTGGCAACCCTGAAAGGGGCTGATGCCAATATCCTGAAAGCGGTACGCGATGCTCTGCCGCTGATGCCGGGACTGACCTCGCTGGTGGCGAAGCTGCAGGCGATGGGCTGGGAAGTGGCTATCGCTTCCGGCGGCTTCACCTACTACGCTGAGCATCTGCGCGACACGCTGCATCTCTCTGCGGTAGCCGCTAACGTGCTGGAGATTGCGGACGGCAAGCTGACCGGTGAAGTGCTGGGCGATATCGTCGATGCGCAATATAAAGCCGACACGCTGCAGAAGCTGGCTGAGCGCTTTAACATTGCGCCTGAGCAAACCGTAGCCGTCGGTGATGGGGCCAACGACCTGCCGATGATCAAAATTGCTGGCCTCGGTATTGCCTATCACGCCAAGCCAAAAGTGAATGAACACACCGCTGTGACGATCCGTCACGCAGATTTAATGGGCGTGTTCTGCATTCTGAGCGGCAGCCTGATTTTTGACGAGCGTTAAGGGGACAATTTGGCCAAAGCGGTAAAGCGCGCCTTTGTGTGTAACGAGTGCGACGCAGACTATCCTCGCTGGCAGGGGCAGTGCAGCGTCTGTCACGCCTGGAACACCATCACCGAGATGCGGTTTGCCGCACCCCCCACCGTGGCGCGTAGCGAGCGGCTCTTTGGCTATGCGGGCAGTGTGGGCGTCAGCCGCATGCAGAAGCTGTCGGAAATCAGTCTCGACGAACTACCGCGTTTCAGCACCGGTTTCAACGAGTTTGACCGCGTGCTTGGCGGCGGCGTGGTTCCGGGCAGCGCCATTCTGATTGGCGGTAACCCCGGCGCGGGGAAAAGTACGCTGCTTTTGCAGACCCTGTGCAAGCTGTCTGAGAGCATGAAAACCCTGTACGTCACCGGAGAAGAGTCGCTGCAGCAGGTGGCGATGCGCGCCCATCGTCTGGGACTACCGAGCGAAAACCTGAATATGCTGTCGGAAACCAGCATCGAGCAGATCTGCCTGATCGCCGAGCATGAGCAGCCGAAGCTGATGGTGATCGACTCGATCCAGGTGATGCACATGGCAGATATCCAGTCTTCGCCGGGCAGCGTGGCGCAGGTGCGCGAAACCGCCGCCTACCTCACGCGCTTCGCCAAAACCAAGGGTGTGGCGATTGTGATGGTCGGACACGTGACGAAAGATGGCTCGCTGGCTGGCCCGAAGGTGCTAGAACACTGCATCGACTGTTCGGTGCTACTCGATGGCGATGCCGACTCGCGTTTTCGCACGCTGCGTAGCCATAAAAACCGCTTTGGCGCGGTGAATGAGCTGGGCGTGTTTGCCATGACCGAGCAGGGGCTGCGTGAAGTCAGCAACCCGTCGGCGATCTTCCTGATCCGGGGGGATGAAGTGACCTCCGGCAGCTCCGTGATGGTGCTGTGGGAGGGAACGCGCCCGCTGCTGGTCGAGATCCAGGCGCTGCTCGATCACTCGATGATGGGCAACCCGCGTCGCGTCGCGGTGGGGCTTGAGCAGAACCGCTTGGCGATTCTGCTGGCGGTGCTGCACCGTCACGGCGGTCTGCAAATGGCCGATCAGGACGTGTTTGTTAACGTGGTGGGCGGGGTGAAAGTCACCGAAACCAGCGCCGATCTGGCACTGATGCTGTCGATGGTCTCCAGCCTGCTCGACCGCCCGCTGCCGCAGGATCTGGTGGTGTTTGGCGAGGTCGGGCTGGCCGGTGAGATCCGTCCGGTGCCCAGCGGTCAGGAGCGTATTTCAGAAGCGGCGAAGCACGGATTCCGTCGCGCTATTGTTCCTACCGCCAATGTGCCAAAAAAATTGCCAGAAAATATGAAGGTGTACGGCGTGAAAAAGCTGGCCGATGCGCTCTCTATCCTTGACGATCTCTAATTGCCGGAGGCATATAATGCCGTCTTTTGATTACCTGAAAACAGTGATCCGCCAGCAGGCCTGTACTCTGTAGCAGGTGGCGGACGCCAGCGGCATGACCACGGGCTACCTCAGCCAGCTGCTGAATGCCAGAATCAAAAGCCCCAGCGCGCAGAAGCTGGAGGCGCTGCATCGCTTTCTCGGCCTAGAGTTTCCCCGCCGCGAGAAAACCATCGGTGTGGTGCTCAGCAAGTTTTATCCGCTGCATACCGGGCAACATCTACCTGATCCAGCGCGCCTGTAGCTAGGTTAACGAGCTGCATATCATTATGGGCTATGATGGGCCGCGCGATCGCCAGCTGTTTGAGGACAGCGCGATGTCGCAGCAGCCGACGGTCAGCGACCGCCTGCGCTGGCTGCTTCAGACCTTTAAGTATCAGAAGGACTTCCCATAGGTGGTGTAACCATAGGAGATCATAGGGTTAGACCATGTGTCAATCTCTTTGTGTCACTTCTTGTTGCCCTCTTTGTGTCGCTATATAGCCTCACGTTTAGGAGACCATAGGCATTACAAACGCGACTGAGGGTCCTCTTTCTGGTCAACTCAGCCGGGGGGCCTATGGGGATACTTTGAGCCATTAATATATTAAATACCCTCTCAGATTTTTCTGTCAGATTCTTAAAGGGTTAGGGGTCTCCTTAAGTACCTACTCGTTTCAGTAAGTAAGCCAGCAAGAGGTTGACCATAGCGAGTAACATATGGTGCTCATGAATGGCCTGAATGATAGCCAACATGATAGCCTCCTTATGTTGTCTTATAGTGGTGCGGGTGCATCATAGAGAGAACTGTCCGCGCCCTTTGAGTGAGCCTGCTAAGTTCAGAGCCTCTATGTGGTCTAACCAATTGTGGGCATGTTGTATGCTCTCTACAATCTTTCGTCTTAATTTATCACCACACCAGATATAAGCCCGTAAGCGTCCATCAGGCATTAAGTGAATACCTTTACGGTTACTCATTGCTTTCTCCTCATGTTGGTGAATGTACCAGTTAGCGAGTACAAAAACTAAGGAGTGCCATATAGACACCCCTTGCCAGCCCACTGGCCTTAAGTTATTACTTTTTGGTTTCTTCTTCTTCGACCTTCCAGACCAACTGAGTGATAACCGGGAGTTTTACCTCTACGCCGTCTTTGTCTTCTGCCTTAGCATCAGCGACAATATCCAGTACACCACGCGCCTCAATGACCCACGCAGAACGAGCAGCATCACGAGCAGGGACTCTGGCGTCAA
>NZ_MAYS01000229.1 GCF_001756855.1 Candidatus Erwinia dacicola
CCGGACTGGTATTCCGTCATATAAATCTCGGTCGCCAGACGGGCAATTTCAATCTTCTGTTCAATGGTGAGTTTTTCTGTATCAGACATAAAGCCTCTCTGTATAAAGGGTCATTGTTGGCAGCAGTATCCTGGCACAGAGGGGCTTTATTTTTAAGAGGTGAGTTATCTGTGGCATCAAAATCTTCGCTAAAGGCTTTTCGTGAGAAGATTGCCCGTATTCAGGACGAGCTGCGCGAGCGTATCGAGAACGAATGCACCGGCTTCGACAACAGCCCGGAGGCGGTAAAACGTCGCCGGGAGCAGGTCAGCGATCCGGTGACCGGGTTTCGCTTTTTTGCCAATACCTATTTCCCGCATCACCTTGTTCATCCTGATACCAGCGAACTGCATGAGTATCTTTTTGAGCGCCTGCCACAGGTCGTGGCCAGCCCTGAAGGTGAAAACGAGGTGATCGCCGCCCCGCGTGGCGAAGCAAAAACCACGCTCAGCCAGCAGCTTTTTGATTTGTGGTGTGTCGTCCGTGAGCTGAAGAAGTTCATCATTATCGCTTTTGATACCGGCGCACAGGCTGCTGAGTCACTTGAAGTGATCAAGGCCGAACTGCTCTACAACCCGCGTCTGTCGATGGACTTCCCGGAGGCCTGCGGTCAGGGCCGGGTGTGGCGTATCGGCTGCATTCTCACCGCTAAAGGCATCAAGATTGAAGCCGCAGGTCAGGGACAGAGCCTGTGTGGCCGTAAGCACGGTGCGTATCGTCCTGACCTGGTTAACCTTGATGATCTGGAAAATGACGAGAATGTGGTGACGCCAAAGCAGCGTGACAAGCTGGAGAAGTGGCTCAACAGCACCGTGCTGCCGCTTGGCGGGCCGGGCGTGAAGCTGGATGTCGTTTATGTCGGGTCAATCCTGCACTACGACTCCGTGCTGGCCCGTACCATGAAAAATCCGCTGTGGAACGCCCGTCGCTTCCAGGCGATCCTCGCGTGGCCAGAGGATATGGCGCGGTGGGATGAGTGGGAAGAAACCCTGCGCAGCAAGGGTAAAAATGCCGCCAGGGCGTTTTACAACCGCCATGAAAAGGCGCTGCTGAAAGGCTCGCGCGTCTCATGGACGGCGCGACCTTTGCTGGCGCTGATGCTTATCCGCGTGCGCGTAGGCACACGCGCCTTCGATGCGGAATACCAGAATGACCCGGTCAGCGGTGAACACGCCATCTTCCACGGCTGCATACATGAATGGCGCGAGCTGGAGCCGGATTTAATTTACTTCGGTGCCTGTGACCCGTCGCTGGGCAAGCACAACAGCCGGGGCAATGACCCCAGCGCGTTGCTGATTGGCGGCTGGCATCGCATCAAAAAAGTGCTGAAGGTGGTCCGGGCCGATATCCGCGTGCGCCGCCCTAAAAAGATTATTACCGATGTTATCCAGCTGCAGCGTGAGTTTGGCTGCGTGGCCTGGGCTTTTGAGTCGGTGCAGTTCCAGGACTTTCTGCGCGAGACGCTGATTGAAGAGTCGCTGAAAGCGGGCGTGCCCGTACCGGCCCGTTCTGTTATCCCCACCACAGACAAATTCGGGCGTATCGAGTCGCTGCAGCCGTTCATGGAGAACGAGCGCATTCTGATTGCCCGCATGCTGGCCACCCTGCGGGAACAGCTGATGCATTTCCCGATGGCAGACCACGATGACGGCCCGGATGCCCTGCATATGCTTTTTGCAATAGCGTCCACAAGCGTGGGCAGCTTTGAATTTATTTCGGTCAGCCAGCTGGAGGCGGTAGAGGCGGATTCACCTACGCGCCGCAGGCATGACGATGATGACGACTATGGCTCTGACGGGTTCGGAGTGGGAGGATGGTAAATGGACATTAAAACCGCGTTTAAACGCTTTTTTACCCGCGATAAAACGCAGGGCATGCAGAGCGCCGGCGATGATTTTCTGTATGGTGATACCGCCACGCATCCCTCTACGGGGCTGGATATTCAGCGGGTCTATGCGCTGTTCAGCGCCGCCGAGCAGGGTGACATTCAGGCGCAGAGCGACCTGTTCACCGATATGGAAGAACGTGACGGCCACCTGTTTGCCGAACTGTCGAAGCGTAAGCGTGCGCTGCTGACGCTGCCGTTCTCCGTCAAGCCGCCGCCGGATGCGACAGAGGCGGAGAAAAAAGTGGCGGCGGAGGCCGACTGGTGGCTGCGCCATTTGCCGGGGTTCCGCGAAATGCTGATGGATATGCTCGATGCTATCGGCCACGGTTTTTCCTGTATCGAAATTGAGTGGAGCCGTAAAGGCTCGCTGTGGCTTCCGGGGGCTTTTCACAAGCGACCGGCGCGGGCCTTTACCATGCCGCAGACTGACCTGGACAGCATCCGGCTGAACCGGGGCAGCGTGGGCGGCGAGGAGCTGTGGGATATGGGATGGATCGTGCATAAGCACAAATCCAAATCCGGCCCGGTGGCGCAGAGCGGCCTGTTCCGCGTGCTGGTCTGGACATACCTGTTCAAGAACCTGTCAGCCCGCGACTGGGCGCAGTTCCTGAACCTCTACGGCCTGCCGTTTCGCATCGGTAAATATGATTCCACCATGACCGACAAAGAGCGCCTGGATCTGCTGCGGGGTATTCGTATGCTGGCCCGCGAAGGTGGGGGGATCATTCCCAACACGGCTGACATTAAATTTGAATCGCCTGCTGCCGGTCAGAGTGCGCCGTTCTTCGATATGGTGAGCTGGTGTGAGAGAGTGCAGTCGAAGGTGATCCTCGGCGGGACGCTGACCAGCCAGGCCGACGGGGCCAGCTCCACTAACGCACTCGGCAACGTGCATAACGAGGTGCGTCACGACCTGCTGCTCGGTGATGCATGGATGTCGGCGGAGACGCTAACGCAGCAGCTGCTGTGGCCGGTGCTGGCGATGAACGGCCGTTTCAACCCGGAGCGTGCGCCGTATCTTGAATTCGACGCCCGCGAGTCCGTTGACCTTGAACGCCTGATGAAGGTAGTGAACCGCGCCCAGCTGGCGGGATTTGACATCACCGCAGACTGGGTTTCGGAGAAAAGCGGTATCCCGCTGCCGCAGGAGGGGCAGACCATCCTGAAGCCACTGGCCCGCCAGCAGGCTGGCGATGCTGCGCTGTCTCAGGTGATGCAGGCCCGCCTTGCGGCCCTGTCCGTGCCGCAGAGTGGGACAGACAGCATTCAGCTGCAGCTGGATGCTGCACCGCAGCTGCTGGCAGCACAGGCCAGTGCCGCCGCTGAAGCGATGCTGAAACCGCTGATTACGCAGGTAAAGGCAGCCCGTAGCCCGGATGAGGTTTATGAGCTGCTCGCGGCCAGCTACCCGTCGCTGGATGACATGGCCCTGCAGGAGCTGGTCGGTCAGGCCGTGTTTGTTGCTGACGTTATGGGGCAGCAGTATGGGTGAGGTCAATGCGGGGTTTGCCATGACCCTGCCACCGGCGCGGGCGATAGCGTACTTCCGGTCTAAGGGAATGACCCCCACCCTGAGCTGGAAGGACATGCAGGACGAAGCCCATGCGGTCAGGTTCGCGGTGGCCGGCATCACGAAACTTGATGTACTCAGCGATATCCACAACGGCCTGACGCGCTCGCTGACGGAGGGAGCAACCTTCCGTCAGTTCCAGGACGAGCTGGAGCCTCTGCTGCAGCGTAAGGGCTGGCTGGGGCGCGGGCTGGTTGCCGATGAGGATGGCGTGTTGCAGGGCAAAAAGCTGATGCCGTACCGGCTTGATACCATTTTCCGCACCAATATCCAGTCCGCCTATGCAGCGGGTCGCTATCAGCAGCAGATGAGCAACGTCGCTGACCGACCCTACTGGCAATACAACGCGGTGATGGACAACCGCACCCGTCCGACGCACTCGGCGCTCAATGGACGCATTTTCGCTGGGACGACCCGATATGGCAGACCATCTACCCACCGAATGGCTACAACTGCCGCTGCTGGGTTCGCGCCCTGACTGAAGCGCAGATGACAAATCACCCTGTGGGCGTTGAAATCAGCGACGGTCGGCTGGTCACCGTGCAACAGCCTTATGGGCTGGATGGTGAGATGCGCCCGGTCAAAGCATATCGCGACCCTGAGACCGGCCAGATGCTGGTGCCGGACGCGGGCTTTCACCTCAATCCGGGGCGCGGATATCTGGCCGGGCTGGGTCAGTCCCTTCTGGAGAAAACCGTGGATGCTCCCCCGCGCCTTGCCGCGCAGGCGGTGTATGAAACGCTGCGCAATAACCGGCTGACCACCGCGGTGAACCACGCCCTAGATGGCTGGGTACGCTCGCTGCCTGCGCGTCCCGGCAAAGACTTTCGCCGCGTGGGCGCACTGTCGCCGCTGGTGCTGGCGGCAATCAGCGAGAGCGCGGCCCTGCCGTCGCCGGCGATCACCTTACCGGCGCAGACGGCGATCAGCCTGCGCGATGCCGGAGTAACGTGGCTGGCACGGATTGCCTCAGCGTTCCGTTACCCGGTCGCCGTGCTGCAGCGGGGTGACACCATTCTGGTTGTGGCAGAGGATTTAACAGGCTACAGCGTGGTCACGCTCGTCCGCAGCGCTGATGGCGTTGAGCCGGTATCCTCGGTGCCGTGGTCGCCTGCCGCTGTTACGCATGCACGCCTGATTGACGGGGCACTGCCGGAGGATGGCGCATGAAACTTGATATCGATATCTCTGATGGGTTCCGCGACTGGCTGGACAAGCTGGCCGCGCGCTGCCAGCACCGTGAGCCACTGATGAATAAGGTCGCCGGTATCATGCTCGATGCGGTGGATGAGAACTTTATTCAGGGCGGGCGTCCGGCGTGGAAGCCCCTGCAATATCGTGACGGTAAGCCGCTGATGAAGACCCGACGCCTGCACGGCTCCATTGAGCCGTTCGCCGATAACGATCAGGCGGTGGTGGGCACCAACCTCGTTTACGCCCGCATTCACCAGCAGGGCGGGAAAACCCGCCCCCACATCATCTGCCCCCGCAACAAAAAAGCGCTGCGCTTTAACGGTCGCTTTGCCAGCCAGGTCAACCACCCCGGCTCGGATATTCCGGCCCGTCCTTTCCTCAGCCTGACGGAGGATGATAACGACGCCATCCGCCAGGCCGTCATTGACCACCTTGGTGGGGAAGACTGATAAGCCCACAAAAGCACGCTGTGGCGTTTTTCTGCTTTCAGGGGTAACGTATTACCCCTGCATCATTTTAACGCCATCTGGCGCGATTTAAACGGGTTTTAAACGGGGTTGTGCCGCGCAGCCACGGTGTTACTGTCTTAACCCCCTGAATCCTCCCCCTGTTCTTACCGCTTCACCCCTGTAACTGTCGGGCTGTCAGTCCGCCGCCAGGTGGCCAGCGCTGGTTTCTGGATGCAGCGCTGGCGCAGCGTCTGATTGATACCGCTAACAGCCGGGTAAACGACTACCTGTTTGACTATGAACACCAGTCCCTGAATGCCCCGAAGGCCAGCGGCCCGGTGCCTGCGTCAGGCTGGTTCAGGACCCTGAGCTGGGTGGAAGGCGAAGGCCTGTTTGCTGACGTCAGGTGGACGGAACGCGCTGCCTCGCTGAT
>NZ_MAYS01000230.1 GCF_001756855.1 Candidatus Erwinia dacicola
TAAGGGCGCTACGTTCAAAATTACCTATTATTCAACAAAGCCATTTTAGCCCAGTAATAAACTATTTTCCCGGCACCGATAATCGCATGAGTCCGAAAGTATAGCTGACGCACATCCGGCCATTGACTTATCCTGCAGAATTTACCTGCGGGATAATGGCGATTTACGCGGGCTGCTTCTTAATTTGCGTAACAGATTCAGGCATTCTACCGATATCGAAAAGAACATGGCAAAATAAATGTAGCCTTTCGGAATATGAAAGTTGAAGCTCTCCAGCATCAGCGTGAAACCAACGAGGATTAAGAACGCCAGTGCCAGCATTTTTACCGACGGGTGGCGATCGACAAAATCACCAATTGCACGGGCGGCAAACATCATCACCAGCACGGCAATCACTACGACAGCCATCATAATAATCAGGTTATCGGACAGGCCTACGGCGGTGATCACCGAGTCGAGACTGAAGATAATATCCAGCACTATAATCTGTACGATAGCCTCGGCAAAGGAGTGCACGTTGGTTTTATGCTCGCCTTCGCCGCCTTCGATACTATCGTGGATCTCCATGCTCGACTTCCATAGCAGGAACAGCCCGCCGAACAGCAGGATCAGGTCACGCGCTGAGAAGGCGTAGTCCATCAGCGTGAACAGCGGATCGGTCAGACGAATAACACAAGCAATAGAGGCCAGCAGGCCAAGGCGCATCAGCATTGCGCCAGCTAGGCCAATACGGCGGGCGGCATTGTGCTGATGTTTTGGTAGTTTGGCGACGACCAGAGAGAGGAAAATAATGTTATCGATCCCTAGGACAATTTCGAGGATCGTCAGCGTACCCAACGCTAACCAAGTATTAGGATCGGCAATCCATTCAAACATAAAATGTGAATCCTTAAACTTAAACAAAAGCTAAACGGCGATTATACGCAAGGTTGACTATTGCGTAATAGCTTTTATAGCAGGAAATGGCGGGCAAGCAGCGGGGCGGTAAAGCTTTTCTTTAAATAGAAGCCGCGCGGCAGGGTCATAATTGGCTGCCCGTGCTGACCAATGCCTTCCGTCAGCGCTTTACTGTTGGCGGCTTTCGGGCGGATCTGCAGCACTTCGCCGTGGCGCGCGGTGATCTGCTCCACCTGGCCCAGCACGATCATATCCATCAGTTCCTCCCAGTCGCGCTGCAGCTGGCGCTCTTCTTGCTCATTCGGGCTCCACAGCAGCGGCGCACCGACATGGCGATGCTCGAGCGGGATCGCCCGATCGCCCTCGATCAGCACCCACAGCACCCGATGCAGCTTGTGGCGCACGTGGCTGTTAAGCCAAGTCACGCCGCTGTTGCCGGTCAGCGGCGCCACGCAGACAAAGGTTGTTTCCAGCGGGCGACCGGCGGTATCAATGGGAATGGTTTTCAGCTCAACACCAATCTCCGCGAAGTCCTGCTGCGGCTTACTGCCCGCGCTGGCACCGAGATAGCGCTCCAGCAGCATCCCCACCCAGCCCTTATCATGCTTGAGATCGCGCGGGATCGGCAGGGCAATCCGCAGCGCCAGATCTCCCAGCGTATAGCCCGCCAGTGCAGAAGCGCGCGACAGCAGTTCGGCTTCATTTTGTGGGGGAGGGATAAGGTTAAGATCGCCAGTCATAATAACTTCCAGATTTTGTTCAAAAAATAGACGTCATTTACATACACAGCCAGAAAAAGATTTCAAGCTGGAGAAAACGCTAATAATAGCATGATAAACCTTGTTTTTTATTCTGTCGCCCGCAGGAAAAACTGTCGCTCCTAGGGATTTTACCCGGGTTGTCACCGACAATGAACAGGTTCACCCGAGTAGTTATCCACAGAAAAATGGGATAACTTGTCCTTTTTGATAATACTGTTTCTATTTACAGCCTTGACGCAGGGGTTCTTACCCGTTTTAGCCGTTATGCAGCCTAACTAATCGGCATATTCTGTGGGTAACGTTCTAAGTGTTCGATCTTTCATCAGCTGGAGATCCTGCGCTTATGACAGCAACATGACAACCTAGATAAAAGCTGTAACTAATCGCTAAAGATAATGATTAATATGGATTTATTCTGAGTTAAATCGTGGGTGAGTTTTGCCGCCAATAAAGTTTTCCCCACCTGTTAACAGAGTTCTGCACAAAGCTATCCACAGAAAACGTGAATAAGATTGCCTTTTTAACCCGCTTTCTGTTTATAACTTTGCTTTAAAGGACGAGTTATTCCAGCTGCAGTGCCATACATCGCCTAAAAGCAGTGGTTTACCGTCTGTAAGGAGTATGAAACAATCAGAATATCCAGTTTTAGTTTGAGGTAGTCCGGTGATCGATGATGATGGCTACCGCCCGAATGTTGGTATCGTAATTTGTAACAGGCAGGGACAGGTGTTGTGGGCCAGACGTTATGGTCAGCACTCCTGGCAGTTTCCTCAGGGAGGGATAAATCCTAGCGAGACGGCGGAGCAGGCGATGTACCGCGAACTTTTCGAGGAAGTCGGTTTGAACCGCAAGGATGTTCATATCCTTGCATCTACCCGTAACTGGTTACGATATAAGTTGCCAAAACGTTTGGTGCGTTGGGACACAAAGCCGGTTTGTATCGGCCAAAAACAGAAGTGGTATCTTCTGCAGCTGATGTGCAATGACGCAGATATCAATGTGCAGACCAGCAGCACGCCAGAGTTCGACGGCTGGCGCTGGGTCAGTTTCTGGTATCCAGTTCGCCAGGTGGTCTCTTTCAAACGCGATGTTTACCGCCACGTGATGAAAGAGTTCGCCAGCGTGGTTATGCCCCTGCAGGAGACGACCGTTCAGCGGAATACGCTTGGTTTTCGACGGAAGAGAGGTTAAGCCACATAGATTATGCTCACACAGCTGCGCGAAATAGTTGAGAAAGTGGCGGCAGCGCCCCGGCTTATCGAGGCGCTAGATATTTTGGTTAATGAAATCTGTCTGGCGATGGATACCGAGGTCTGCTCGGTCTATCTTGCTAACCACGATCACCGCTGCTACTACCTGATGGCTACACGTGGGCTAAAAAAGCCGCGTGGGCGCACGGTCGCCCTAGCATTTGACGAAGGGATTGTCGGGCTGGTCGGTCGTCTGGCAGAACCTATCAACCTTGCTGATGCGCAGAGTCACCCCAGCTTTAAATATATTCCCTTTGTCAAGGAAGAGCGTTTCCGCTCCTTCCTTGGCGTGCCGATCATCAGCCGCCGCCAGCTTCTTGGCGTGCTGGTGGTTCAGCAGCGCGAGCACCGCCAGTTTGATGAAAGCGAGGAGTCGTTCCTCGTCACCCTCGCCACGCAGATGGCGGGCATTCTCTCGCAGTCCCAGTTTAACACTCTGTTTGGGCAATATCGGCAAACCCGCATTAGTGCGCTGGCTGCCGCGCCTGGCGTTGTCGTGGCGGAAGGCTGGGTCGACTCCAACCAGCCGTCGCTGGAAAACGTCTCTGCCGCTTCCACGCTGGACACGGTGCGCGAGCGTGAACGCCTTGCCATGGCAATCAGCGAAGCCTCCAGTGAGTTCCGCCGCTACAGCAAACGCTTCGCAGCCAGCATGCATAAAGAGAGCGCGGTCATCTTTGATCTCTACTCGCACCTGCTGAACGATGCGCGGCTGAAGAAAGATCTGCTGGCCGAGATTGATGCTGGCTCGGTGGCGGAGTGGGCGGTGAAAACCGTGATTGAAAAGTTTGCCGCCCAGTTTGCCAGCCTGCAGGACAGCTATCTGCGCGAGCGCTCCGGCGACCTGCGCGTGCTTGGGCAGCGCCTGCTGTTTCACCTTGATGACACCATGCAAGGCACTAACAGCTGGCCGCAGCGTTTTGTGCTGGTGACCGATGAGCTGACGGCGACTACGCTAGCAGAGCTGCCGCAGGATCGCCTAGCGGGCGTGGTGGTGCGCGACGGCGCGGCGAACTCGCACGCGGCGATCATGGTGCGGGCGATGGGCATCCCGACGGTGATGGGCGCAGATATTCAACCGGAGCTGATGAAAGGGCGCCTGCTGATCGTCGACGGTTATCGCGGCGAGCTGCTGGTTGACCCGGAACCGGTGCTGATGCAGAAATATCAGCAGCTAATCAGCCAAGAAAATAAGCTGAGCCAGCTGGCCGAGGATGATGTTTTCCTGCCGGGCGCACTGAAAAGCGGCGAACCGGTGAAGGTGATGCTTAATGCGTGCCTCAGCGCGGAGCATGAGCAGAAGCTCGGCAGCCGCGTCGACGGCGTTGGCCTGTACCGCACTGAAATCCCGTTTATGCCGCAGAGCGGCTTCCCGTCGGAGGAAGAGCAGGTGGCGCAATATCAGGGCATGCTGCAGCTGTTCCTCGACAAGCCGGTGACGCTGCGAACGCTGGATATCGGTGCCGACAAGCAGCTGCCGTATATGCCGATCAGCGAAGAGAACCCTTGCCTAGGCTGGCGCGGCATCCGCCTGACGCTCGATCAGCCCGAGATCTTTCTGGTGCAGCTGCGCGCCATGCTTCGCGCTAACGTCGCCAGCGACAATCTCAGCATTCTGCTACCGATGATCACTAGCCTTGATGAGATTGATGAAGCGCGCCGCCTGATCGACCGTGCGGCACGTGAAGTGGAAGAGATGCTCGGCTATGCCATCCCGCAGCCGCGCATCGGCATTATGATCGAAGTACCGTCGATGATCTTTATGATCGACCAGCTCAAGCAGCGGGTCGATTTTGTCTCCGTTGGCACCAACGATCTGACCCAGTATGTGCTGGCGGTCGATCGCAACAATACTCGGGTAGCGAGCCTGTATGACAGCTTGCACCCGGCAATGCTGCGGGCGCTCAAAGCCATTGCCGATGAAACCCGCCGCACCGGGATTGAACTCTGCCTGTGCGGAGAAATGGCCGGTGACCCGATGTGCGTGGTGATGCTAATCGGGATGGGCTATCACCATCTCAGCATGAACGGGTGCAACGTGGCGCGGGTGAAATACCTGCTGCGCCACATCGACAATGAAGAATCACAGGCGCTGGCACAGCGTGGCCTAGACGCCCAGCTCGCCAGCGACGTGCGCCATATGGTGGCGGCGTTTATGGAGCGCAGGGGATTAGGCGGTCTTATCCGCGGCGGCCACTAGAATCACATTTAAGGCTATTTTATTTGCCATTTGGCTGCAACAATTACGCTTAAAACGCGATTTGCTGAACCCTACTATTACATTAGCCGAGACCGCAATAATTCGCGTTATGCTATGATGAGTGCTTATGCAGCCGCCGGGCTGAATGATGCAGGGGGCGGGGTACGCCCGTCCGTGCTACGCACTGGCAATATTGGCTGCCTGTCTGGACAGACTTCAACAATGGTGAAAAATGAATAACGGCTATCTGGTTTTCCCCCAATTTGATCCGATAATCTTCTCCGTCGGGCCAATCTCTCTGCACTGGTACGGTCTGATGTACCTCGTGGGTTTCATTTTCGCGATGTGGCTGGCGGTGCGCCGTGCTAATCAGCCGGGCAACGGCTGGAAAAAAGAAGAAGTCGAAAACCTGCTGTATGCCGGTTTTCTCGGCGTGTTCCTTGGTGGGCGTATCGGCTATGTGCTGTTCTACAACCTGCCACTGTTCTTCGATAACCCGCTGTATCTGTTTAAAGTCTGGGATGGTGGTATGTCATTCCACGGCGGTCTGATTGGCGTGATCGTGGTGATGCTGGTGTTTGCACACCGCACCAAACGTAACTTCTTCCAGGTTTCTGACTTTATCGCTCCTCTGATCCCATTTGGCCTCGGCGCGGGCCGCCTAGGTAACTTTATCAACGGCGAACTGTGGGGCCGCGTTGACCCGAACCTGCCGTGGGCGATGCTATTCCCAGGCTCTCGCAATGAAGATATCGCGCTGGTCACCACTCACCCGGAATGGCAGTCGCTGCTGTCAACCTACGGGGTGCTGCCGCGCCACTCTTCACAGCTGTACGAACTGATCCTTGAAGGAGTGGTGCTGTTTATCATCCTCAACGTGTTTATTCGTAAATCTCGCCCAATGAGCGCGGTATCCGGCCTGTTCCTGATTGGCTACGGTACGTTCCGTATTATTGTTGAGTTCTTCCGTCAGCCGGACCAGCAGTTGGGACTGTTCAGCGGCATCAGCATGGGGCAGATCCTCTCTGTGCCCATGATTCTGGCTGGCGTGATTATGATGGTCTGGGCGTATCGCCGCCGCCCTGCGCAACAAGTTTGTGAGGAAAAATGAAACAGTATCTGGCGTTAATGCAGCAAGTGCTCGAGCAGGGCACGCCGAAAAATGACCGCACCGGAACCGGCACGCTATCGATTTTTGGTCATCAGATGCATTTCAACCTGCAGGACGGTTTTCCGCTGGTCACCACCAAGAAGTGCCATCTGCGCTCAATCATTCATGAGCTGCTGTGGTTCCTTAACGGTGACACCAATATCGCCTACCTGAAGGAAAATAAGGTGTCGATCTGGGACAAGTGGGCCGATGAAAATGGCGATCTCGGGCCGGTTTACGGCAAACAGTGGCGCAGCTGGCGGTCAGCGGATGGCCACCAGATTGACCAGCTGAGCAAGGTGGTCGAACAGCTGAAAAGCGATCCAGACTCGCGCCGCATCATCGTTTCTGCATGGAACGTTGGCGAACTGGACGAAATGGCGCTGGCACCGTGCCACGCGTTCTTCCAGCTCTACGTTGCGGACGGCAAGCTCTCCTGCCAGATGTATCAGCGCTCCTGCGATATCTTCCTCGGCCTGCCATTCAATATTGCCAGCTACGCCTTGCTGGTGCATATTATGGCCCATCAGTGCGACTTGGAAGTGGGTGGTTTTGTCTGGACCGGTGGCGATACCCATCTGTACAGCAACCACCTAGAGCAGACGCGCCTGCAGCTGACGCGCGAACCGCGCGCCCTGCCAAGGCTGATTATCAAGCGCAAGCCGGAGTCTATCTTCGACTATCGCTTTAATGACTTCGAGATCGAAGGTTACGATCCGCATCCGGTAATTAAAGCCCCGGTCGCCATCTGAGGCACTGTTGCAAAGATCTGGCGATGGTAAACTGATGCCACTGTTTAGTTGAAGGAGCAGCACATGAACCCATTTAAAGGCCGACATTTTGAGCGTCATATTATCCTGTGGGCCGTCCGCTGGTACTGGCGTTAACCTTTCGGTTTTGGCTCATGGCATCTCGATGAAACCTACGTGAAGGTCAACGGACGCTGGGCTTATCTGTACCGCGCCGTCGACAGCAGGGGCTGCACCATTAACTTTTACCTGTCTTCACGTCGTCACACCAAAGCCGCCTATCGCTTTATGGGTAAACTTCTGAATAATACGAAGCGCCTGCAAATTCCACGGTTGATCAACACAGATAAAGTGTAGTGGTCAACTAATACTGGCCACAGCATTAGACTGTA
>NZ_MAYS01000231.1 GCF_001756855.1 Candidatus Erwinia dacicola
CATTCGCAGTCGGGCAGGACGTGTTGTTGCTCAGCAATCCACTGTTCGGTGGACTTCATGCTGCAGGCCTTTGACTTGCAGCTCTGGCAGAAGAAGCGGGAGTGGGTACAGTCAGGTAAAGCCAGGTAAAGCGCAGCAGTAGCGGCGCACACCCATAGCGCAGGTGCCACAGGCGAGCATGCGCTCAACGGCGAGTTGGGTCCACTGGCTGACGCTGTCGCCATGTTTTTCGAGATAGCGGTTCCAGCCGTCATCGACGGTGAAAAGGAGTTTGGCGGGACGCGGGATATACATGGAGCTGAGTATAAAGCGGAGTTCCAGTCATGCAAAGCACCGGAACGGCGAAGCCGTGACGCTCGCCCTTAAGGGCGCTACGTTCTTGACCTGAGACGTCTTGACATGTATAACCCCGTTGACTTTGAGTGTGGTGTTGCGGGAGCAAGCACTACTTAGGCTGTATCTTTAGTCATATAATTTGGGCCAGATGAATTCGACCCTTTACCGTCTTTACTGATTTAAAAAACGGTTAATTACTGGCGCGTCAGAGCAGAAATCAGGCTTTCTTTCTCGAAGGGTGAATCGTTCAGTGCTTTTTCACCCGTTTCAGATTATCGCGAAATTTTGCACCGCGCCGCAGGGTGAAACCGGTCGCTAAGACGTCAATCAGAGTGAGCTGCGTCAGTCTGGAAACCATTGGCATATAGATATCAGTGTCTTCAGAAACGTCCAGCGTCAGAGCCAGTGTGGCTTCGCGGGCAAGTGGCGAGCCGGGAGAGGTAATAGCCAGCACGGTGGCATCATTTTCACGGGCCAGCATTGCCAGTTCAACCATACCTTTTGTGCGCCCGGTATGGGAGATCAGCATCATCACATCGCCTTCACCGCTGTTTATACAGCTCATGCGCTGCATCACAATATCATCTGAATGGATAACCGGCACATTGAAGCGAAAAATTTATTAATCGCATCGTGTGCGACAGCGGCGGATGCGCCGAGGCCAAAAAAGGCGATTTTCTTCGAGTGGGTAAGCAGATCGACCGCCCGATTAACGGCATCAACGTCCAGACTTTGTTTTACCCGGTTGAGACCGGCCATTGCCGATTCAAAAATTTTGCTAGAATAGGACTCGACGCTGTCATCCTGTTCAACATTACGGCTGACATCGGGCGAGCCCTTTGCTAGGCTTTGAGCCAGCGGGAGATTTAAAATCTGGAAAGCCGTTGGCATCCAGTCGATGGCAGAAGCGGTTAACCGTCGGCTCCCTGACGCCGGCAGCGCAATGCTGGAGTGCATCGCGGTGGTTGGGGAGGCGAGGATCACTTCCGCAACCTTGCGTTCGGATTTGCTCAAATTTTCTAGTTGTAACTGAATTTTTTCCAGCATATTCATATTGCTACCCGCTCATACATTCTGACGATTTCAATCAAAGGAAAAATCGATGTCGTTTTGTAGAGAATATACAATGCGCTACAGGCCCGGTGGCAGTAGCATAATGACAACACTTTACATTTTTTGCCAGAGTTTTAGCTTTGTCTGATTTTCACGACTGTAATAACAGTAACAAAAATGTCGAAAAATTACGCAGAAACTGACTGCCAGCCCCTGTTGTTTGTCACTAAATTAGGCATTGCATTGGTTGAATACTATATTGTGCCTGAGTGCGTCCGGCTGGTTTCCGCGGACTGGGCAAAAGCAGTACATTGTATTGAAACAAAATTACAATAAGAGTCTGTCTGACTACGGAATTTTAGGGACAGGCTAATCCTGCATCGAGGAGAATGAAATGGCGGTTACACAAACAGCCCAGGCATGCGATCTGATAATTTTCGGTGCCAAAGGCGACCTTGCACGCCGGAAACTGTTGCCCTCTCTGTACCAATTAGAAAAAGCCGGTCAGATTCATGAGGACTCCCGCATTATCGGCGTTGGCCGCGCTGAGTGGGATAAAGCAGCCTATACCGAAGTGGTGCGTGAAGCGCTGGAAACCTTCATGAAGGAGAAAATCGACGAAGCGCTGTGGGATAAGCTCTGCAACCGCCTCGATTTCTGCAACTTGGATGTCAACGACAGGGGGCATTTCCCGCGCCTAGGCAAGATGCTGGACCAGAAAAAACGCGTCACCATCAACTACTTCGCCATGCCGCCAAGCACTTTTGGCGCGATCTGTGAAGGGCTGGGCACAGCCAAGCTGAATGCGCACCCGGCGCGCGTAGTGATGGAAAAACCGCTGGGCACCTCGCTGGCGACCTCGCAGGAAATTAACGACCAAGTCGGAGAATACTTCGACGAGAGTCAGGTTTTCCGTATTGACCACTACCTCGGTAAAGAGACGGTACTTAATCTGTTGGCGCTGCGTTTTGCTAACTCGCTGTTTGCCTCCAACTGGGATAACCGCACCATCGACCACGTGCAGATTACCGTGGCCGAAGAAGTGGGAATCGAAGGCCGCTGGGGTTACTTTGACCAAGCTGGCCAGATGCGCGATATGATCCAGAACCATCTGTTGCAGGTTCTGACCATGGTAGCGATGTCACCGCCGGCGGACCTTTCTGCTGACCGTATTCGTGACGAAAAAGTGAAAGTGCTGCGCTCCCTGCGCAGTATTGACCACACCAACGTGCGCGAAAAAACCGTGCGTGGTCAGTATACTTCCGGCTTCGTGCAGGGCAAAAAAGTGCTTGGCTACCTTGAAGAAGAGGGGGCGAATAAAACCAGCACCACTGAAAGCTTCGTCTCTATTCGCGTGGATATCGACGACTGGCGCTGGGCAGGCGTGCCGTTCTACCTGCGTACCGGCAAGCGTCTGCCAACCAAATGTTCCGAAGTGGTGGTCTACTTCAAGAATCCGGAGCTGAACCTGTTCAAAGATACTTGGCAGGAGCTGCCGCAGAACAAACTGACCATTCGCCTGCAGCCGGATGAAGGCATGGATATTCAGATCCTGAACAAAGTGCCGGGCCTTGACCACAAGCACAACCTGCAAACCACCAAGTTGGATCTGAGCTTCTCAGAAACCTTTAATCAGTCGCACCTAGCAGATGCCTATGAACGCCTGCTGCTGGAAACCATGCGCGGTATTCAGGCACTGTTCGTGCGCCGTGATGAAGTGGAAGAGGCGTGGAAATGGGTCGACTCTATTATGGATGCTTGGTCTGCCGATAAAGAAGCGCCTAAGCCTTATCAGGCGGGGACGTGGGGGCCGGTGGCTTCCGTCACGATGATCACCCGCGATGGTCGCTCATGGAATGAATTCGAGTAGTTCATGCCTGAAAAGTAAAACCCGCCCCCGCGGCGGTTAATGAGATGGTCCCCACCACCCTGTGAGCGGTACGCTGACATGGTGTTTCTTTATGGAGAAGACCATCATGCAAAACGTCACGCTTATTGGTATCGATCTCGGCAAACATTCTTTTCGTAAGCGTAAAGCCAGCGCCATATTTAGCCATTAAGCCAGTGCAGGTAACTTAGACGCCCACCTGTTACAGACGGACATCTAAGTATGGAAACCCAATCCTGGCGAAAAGAACTTCGTAAAAATTATTCGAATGACTTCAAGCTCCTTATGGTCGAACTGGCTTCTTGCCCCGGTCCCTGCGTTGCTCAGATTGCCCGCGAAAATGGCATTAACGATAACGTCATCTTTAAATGGTTACGGCTCTGGCAGGAAGAGGGTCGCATATCACGTCGTCTTCCTGCAATAGTCGAATCCTCACCATCACCGATGATGCTGCCTGTCGAGGTGATACCTGACCCAACGCCAACAGGTGAGACGAACACAGATCCGGGTCAGCTTTCAACGCTGAATGCCACCTCCTGTTGTGTTGAGTTCCGTCACGGCAAAATGACGCTTGAAAACCCGTCATCAGAGTTGCTGGCCGTGCGGCCCCGCGAGCTGACCGGGAGAAGCCAATGATATCCCTCCCGTCAGGCACCCGTATCTGGCTGGTTGCTGGCGTCACGGATATGCGTAAATCGTTCAATGGTCTGGACGAGCTGGTACAGCATGCACTTGATGAAAACCTGTTCTCCGGCCACCTGTTTATCTTCCGTGGTCGCAATGGCAATACCGTGAAAAATCCTCTGGGCTGACGTTAATGGCCTGTGCCTGTTTACCAAATGGCTGGAAGAAGGCCAGTTTATCTGGC
>NZ_MAYS01000232.1 GCF_001756855.1 Candidatus Erwinia dacicola
AGCCGAACTCAAACAGAAACCTGGCCATTTCGAGATTGACACCATTTTTGGCAAAGACCAGAAGTCATTCCTGCTCACTCTCGTAGATAAGGCCCTAAAAACCGTCATCATTCGGAAGCTGCCCAATAAACGTGCAAAAACCGTGGTTGCCGCTTTCAGAGACATTGAAGCCAATACTTTCTGCGAGTTTATTGCGCGGCCTTACCATTCCTAGGAGCGCGGCCTGAATGAGCATACCAACGGGCTGATTAGGCGTTTTTACCCCAAGGGAACGGACTTCAGTCAGGTCAGTCATCGTAAGATTGCCGAACTCGAACACACGCTCAACACCAGAGGGCGAAAATCTCTGGGCTATCGCTCTCCCAATGAGGTATTTTTAACGCACTTACTGGCGGCATAAGCCCCCTCCGTTTTGTTGCGTTTCGACTGGGAATGGGGCAAAACTCTACCCTGAAGCAGGAGCTGCTCGCCAATGCGCGCCGCCGCGTGCTTCTGGCCGACAGCAGCAAATACGGCTCGTAGTCGCTGTTCCAAGCCGCGCCGTTGCAGCAGCTAACCGATATCATTACCGACAAGCCGCTCACGCTGAAATCGGATGAAGAACTCAGCGGACAGCAGTTTGCCTTGCAGAAGGTGCTGTAAACTAAAGCAAACCACGATGTAATTAAATGAAAATAGCAGAAATAAAAAACGGTCGCAGGCCGTTTATTTATATGAATAACTAAAATCGATAAATTAAGTTGTTTTAAGGTGTTTTTAATCCGATGGTCGGGATATTGCGGCCATAGTAAATTTCACGCATTTCTTTCCACAGCAGATCGGTGATGCGCTTATGTTCCTGCGGGCTGAGGTCGGCAGGATTGGTATTAAACAGATAATGTTTAAGATCGAACTCCTTCAGCAGCATTTTGCTATGGAACATATTTTCCTGATAGACATTCACATCCATCATGTCATACATCGCCTTCATATCGTCCGACATAAAGTTCTGGATCGAATTGATCTCGTGGTCGATAAAGTGTTTCACCCCATTGACGTCACGCGTAAAGCCGCGCACGCGATAGTCGATGGTGACAATGTCGGATTCCAGCTGGTGAATTAAGTAGTTCAGCGCTTTCAGGGGCGAAATCACGCCGCAGGTCGATACTTCAATATCGGCACGGAAAGTACATAGGCCACCTTCTGGATGGCTTTCTGGGTAGGTATGCACGCAGATATGGCTCTTATCAAGGTGCGCAACCATGGAGTTTGGCAGCGGGCCGGGGTGCTCGGAGGTATCGATATCGCGTGGATCGACAGGCTCTTCGCTCACCAGAATCGTGACGCTGGCACCCTGTGGTTCATAGTCTTGGCGTGCGATATTCAGCACGTTCGCCCCGATAATCGAGCAGGTCTCGCTCAGAATTTCGGTCAAGCGATTAGCATTATACTGCTCATCAATGTACGCAATGTACCCGTCGCGTTCAGCTTCAGTGTTCGCGTAACAGATATCGTAGATACAAAAACTCAGGCTTTTCGTCAGGTTATTGAAGCCATGTAGTTTCAGCTTTTGCAATTTCATTCACTCCCTAAGAATGCCTAGCTAGTCTGCCAGCGCATTCAACAGATATTGCGGCAGGGCAAAACTGCCCGTGTGGATCGCCGGATTGTAGTAACGGCAGGTAAGTCCTGCTGCGGCAAAGCGCGATGCGATAGTGGCCGCATCCGGCTGGCGTAGCTCTGGGTTGTCGCTGGCCCAGGCAAAGGTCATGATGCCGCCGTAATAGGTCGGAACCGCCGCCTGATAGAAGCTGACATCAGCAAAATAGTGGCCGAGCTTGCGGTGGCTGTTGACGGCTTCATCCTGCTGCAGGAAACAGACGCCATTCTGCGCCACGAAGATGCCGTTAGGGTTAAGGCAGCGGTGGCATCCCTGATAAAAGTCTGAGGTAAACAGGCTCTCCCCCGGTCCGATGGGATCGGTACAGTCAGAGATAATGACATCGAACTTTTCGCTGGTCTGGCTCACGAAGTTCACGCCATCGTCGATCACCAGCGTGAAGCGTGGATCGTCATAAGCGCTCTGGCTGTGGTTCGGCAGGTACTGTTTGCAGAACGTCACCACGCCCGCATCGATTTCGACCATGGTGATTTTTTCAATGTTCTGATGACGGTTGACTTCACGCAGCATGGCACCATCGCCACCGCCGATAATCAGAACGTCTTTTGGCGCGCCGTGTGCCAGTAGCGGAACGTGGGTCATCATCTCATGATAGATAAACTCATCGCGCTCGGTGGTTTGTACCACACCGTCCAGCGCCATGACGCGACCTAACACGGAGTTTTCAAAAATGACCAGATCCTGATGCCCGGTTTGTTCGCGATACAGTACTTTATCGACAGAAAAATACTGTCCGAATCCGGCATGAAGCGTTTCATACCACATTTCTTTATCGGTCATGGTGGGGACTCCTCCTGACGAAAAATGGGCCAATATCATAGTCATTTATGACCGTGGTTGCACGGTCAAATGATCGGCAGCAAGAAGGATAACAGCGGTTTATTTCACGTAGGCGAGCAGACTCAGCGAGTCCCGTGCGAGAGATTTACACTTGGTATCATTAGGAACGGCAATACCGCTCAGATCGCGATAGCTGTCTTCACCCAGTGCTTTCATGTTGAAACTGTTGTAATTGGTTAAATCCCAACGGTTTTGCTGTGCAAAAAAGACCAGTGCCCGGCGAATTTGCCCGTCCGGTAAATCCTGATAGCCACAGTCATTTTTTAAATAAACAAATACGGCGGTTAAATCTGCCAAATCTTCTGCTTCCGATTCGCTCAGGGCGAAACTGGTGGAGGAGAAGCCAAACAGCCCTAACAGCAACAGAACTTTGATGCTTTTCTTCATAGTTATTCTCATACGTGTGCAATAACCTGACGTTAGCACAGTTCAGGCCAAGTGCCAGTCAAAATTAGCGCAGAAAATGGTAGAGTCTTGGGACGTGGTGTAAATTTGGCAGGATGGTGAGCGCCATCGGCTTATCCGGTAA
>NZ_MAYS01000233.1 GCF_001756855.1 Candidatus Erwinia dacicola
CTGGTCGAACGTAAAAGCCGTATTTATCTGACGAAGAAGGTTTTTTCTAAAGACTCTGCCGAAGTTGCCGCCGCTATTATCTCGATGCTGAGCGGCTATAAGGACGTCTGTCACACAATCACGTTCGACAACGGCAGGGAGTTTACCCGGCACAAGGAAGTCGCTGACGCGTTGGAAGCGGAAACCTACTTCGCTCATCCATATGCCTCGTGGCAGCGCGGGCTAAACGAGAACACCAATGGGTTGTTGAGGCAGTTTATCCCGAAAGGAACTGACCTGACGGCAGTGACGGATGACGAGCTCCGCAAGTACCAGGGAGCACTGAATAGCAGGCCACGGAAATGCCTTGGGTTCCGGCAACCTTCAGTGGTCTTTGTAGAGCTAAAACAGGCGGCTTAGCGTTGCACTTCAAACTTGAATCCGCCCTCATTATTGCCGAGGTAATCCACCAGCAGCTCAAACGGGCGTACCGCCGGGTTCACCACCACCGCTGGCAGCGCGAAGCATTGCGACAGCCAGGTGGCGTAATAGCCGCCAAGAGAAGAGCCGATAATGCCGAGCGGTTCGTCCGCCGATTTCATTACGAACTCCTCCAGCAGCGCCGCAGCCTCAGCGGGAAACGCCGGAAGTTGCGGCACGTACAGGGTAATTTTTAGGTAGTGCTGCGCCAGCCACTGTTTAAAGCTGGTCGCTTTTGCCGACTGCGGAGAGCTGTTGAAACCGTGCAGATAGAGCAGGGTTGCCATCGATCAATATCCTTCTGAGTCGAGATCGGGGTTAAATTTACGGGTTGCCAAGCGCTGAACATCCGTTTCCAGCCGTCCGTCATCATACAGATCCAACCAGCGCCATCCTGGCGCTTCCGCATCAATGGTGAAGTTGGTGCAGTGGGGTTTGAACTGGATGCAGGTGGACGGGCTGGCCAGCACGCGCCGTCCGTGCCAGTCTAGGTCAAGCTCCTGATGAATATGGCCACACAGCAAGATTTTTGCCAGCGGGTAGCGCTGTAATACCGCATCCAGCATATGCGGATTGCGCAGGCTGTGCTGATCGAGCCATGAGCAGCCGGAAGGCAGGGGATGATGGTGCAGCAGTACCAGCGTGTGGCGCTGTGGTTCAGCGGCCAGCGCGTGCTCCAGCCACTCCAGCTGGTAATCACTTAACTCGCCGTGCGGGACGCCGAACACCTGGCTGTCGAGTAGCACGATCTGCCAGTGATCGCCTACCAGTACTTGCTTTTCATCGGCAATGCTCGACTCCGTCAGCGCGCTGAACATCGCCGGCTGGAAGTCGTGATTGCCGGGCAGCCAGACGCAGGGAGCCGGCAGGCCAGCGATACCCTCAGCAAAATGCTGATAGGCTTTGACCGAGTGATCCTGCGCAAGGTCGCCGGTGGCGACAATTAGATCGTAATGACGCTGCCCGGCGGCGATCCCTTCCAGTACCGCGTCATAACTGGCCCAAGTGTTCACACCGAGTAAGGTTTCGTGTTTACCTGCGAAAAGGTGAGTATCCGTTATCTGTAAAATTCTAAATCTGGACCCACTCGCCACAGGAAGTTTTAACAGGCTATCCAATCAAAGTCCTTAACTAGCTCTGAAATTGTCGCAGCGTTCTAAAAAACCGGGGCTGTCACTGCGCCATGGAACGGGCAGCCAGTCCGCAAGAAACTGGTTAATCTGATGCTTTTGATCACGCTGATGCAGCTTTTTATTCAGATAATCATAGCGTGCTTTAAAGCGATAGATCTGCTGAGTGGAACACACTTCCGCCACCATCGCGTCATGATACAGGCGAACCGACATTGATGGCAGGCTCCAGTAGCTGACGGCCGGTGCGGTCTGTTTCACCTCAACCAGCGTGGTGTAGCGCGTTGATTCCAAGATGGTTATCTGGTAACTGGCGCCATTAACCTGATATGTCACGGACTTCCCCGCCTAGTCTTCTTTTGGCAACAGACGACGCAGTTGAGCAAAATCGGTTCCGCAAACACGCATCATTTTTGGAAAGTCAGGGACATAACGTTTCATTATTCGGGGTTCCATTTATCACAAAGCTGTTCATGGTGCAGCTCCAGCCATTGCAAAGCAATGACAGCAGCGGCGTTATCTATTTTCCTCTGTTTCACCCACTGGTAAGCCTGAGTACGGCTGACCACACAAGAATATCTTCATTCTCTTCTTCCAGATCGTGGTTTCCCTGCGCCACGCTGGCATCCACTTCTCCCACAAACATCGAAAGGCGTTCTGTAGTTCCTCCCGCACTGGAGAGGGAGTTAATGATGGGTTTAATGCGCCCGGGAGTCAGCCCGGCTTCTTCCAGCGCTTCGCGTCTGGCGACCTCTTCCGGCGTTTCACCCGGTTCCATCATCCCCACCACCCACGGCGTTGGGCTGGTGTCGTAAGCGGCGATACTGATCTCTTCGATTAGCACCACTTCATCGCGCAGCGGATCATAGGGTAGCAGCACTCCGGCATGACCGCGCTCCAAAATTTTTCATGATACTTCACCACTCATCCCGCCATTAAAGAACGTAGCGCCCTTAC
>NZ_MAYS01000234.1 GCF_001756855.1 Candidatus Erwinia dacicola
TACAGATAAGCCCAGCGTCCGTTGACCTTCACGTAGGTTTCATCGAGATGCCATGAGCCAAAACCGGAAGGTTGACGCCAGTACCAGCGCCGCCGCTTTTCCATCTCAGGTGCAGAACGCTGAACCCATCGATAAATCGTGGTGTGATCGACATTTACCCCTCGCTCAGCCAGCATCTCCTGCAGCTCACGATAACTGATGCCATATTTGCAGTACCAGCAGACGGCCCACAGGATAATATGACGCTCAAAATGTCGACCTTATAAATGGGTTCATGTGCTGCTCCTTCAACTAAACAGTGGTATCAGTTTACCATCGCCAGATCTTTGCAACAGTGCCGGATATCCCGCTGCCGGCAACTACAGTCCATGTCGGGCATTACGCCGTTGATATTCTCGTAAGCAGGTACGCATCACGCCGCAAACTTCATTGAAGGAATCAGTCGGGTCGTAAACATAGGGGTCAGGCATGCCTAGCCACTACGATCTAGATGTGCAGCTCTTTCAACTTCTCTTTTGGCAGCGCCAGATCTTCATTGCGGTTTACACCAATCTCTTTAGAGATGACATTCCGCGCGATCTCCTGAGCTTGCTCTAGCGAGTGCAGCTCACAGCTTCCGCACTGGTAGATATTTAGTTCAGGAATATCGCTCTGCTGCTTCACTTTCAGCACGTCTTCCATAGCCGCTTTCCACGCTGTCGCTACGCGCCTTTCATCCGGCACGCCAATCAGGCTCATGTAGAAACCGGTACGGCATCCCATTGGTGAAATATCAATGATTTCGACACCATCACCATTCAGGTGGTTACGCATAAAGCCGGCAAACAGGTGCTCTAGCGTATGGATCCCGCGTTCGGTCAAAATCTCAATATTCGGACGACACAAACGCAGGTCGAATACGGTAATGGTATCGCCCTGAGGCGTTTTAATGGTCTTCGCAACGCGTACTGCAGGCGCATTCATGATGGTATGATCGACGGTAAAGCTATCCAGCAATGGCATATGGTCGCCTCAACTAATGAATTTATTTTTACAATGATGAAACTTTTACGCGTACGGCGCGTCTGAATATATGTAAAGACGCGCATTTGTTATCATCATCTCATCCCTGACAACGGAGATGTTAATTTGACCACAGTGATTGTAGCCCTTTTCTTTTCAAACGCTAGCCTTTATCCTTCAAAAAGGCGTCCAGACTAAGCGTATCACTTTCTTCAATCTCCTGCTGACTTACCTTAGAGCGCAGAGCTTCATCGCTAAGCTGCTGTTCAGTCAGCACTTCCAGCGACTCTTCGCTCAGCTGCTGGCGATACTGCTCGGCCAGCGCCAGTCCGGCACCGCCAATGCCATTGGCTTTCAGGGTTTGCAGGAAACGCGCTGAGTAAGTTAGATCAGGATCATCAAACGAGGCCACTAGGCGATCGCAAACTTCCTGATAGTGATGTTCGCCGCTCTGCCCGTCCAGCGTTTCCGCTACGCGCCGCAGGTCGCTAAACAGCGCTTTGCCCACGTATACCAGCTGATGCTGTGCTTTTTCACACTCCATCGCGATAGTCTGGCCAGGTTTACGCCCTTCAAGGATCATTCGATTCCAATTTTTACGCGTGCAGGCCAATTCTGCGCTGCTCATCTCTGGTGCTTCAGCCAGCGCACACCAGATCAGGAACAGATCTAGGAAACGCACCTGGTTGGCGTCCACGCCGATTGGCGAGAACGGGTTGATATCCAACGAGCGCACTTCGATATACTCGATTCCGCCGCGCTGTAGTGCATCCGAAGGCGCTTCGCCCGATCGGGTCACTCGCTTCGGCCGGATTGGCGCATACAGCTCATTTTCGATCTGCAGGACGTTGGTATTCAGCTGCAGAAAGTCACCGTTTTCATCCTTCATGCCCATGCCAGCAAACTCTTCAGACGGGGTTTTAATCGCCGCCTTCAGGCCCTTGATGTATTCCGCTAGGTTATTGAAGGTAATGTTGAGGCTACTTTGTGACTTGTTGGTGTAGCCTAGGTCACTCAGACGCAGTGAAGTGGCGTAAGGCAGTGACAGCATGCCTTTATCGCTGCGTTCGAAAGGCAGTGCGCTCTCTTTCCCCTGCAGGAACGAAGAGCAGATTGCTGGCGATGCGCCAAACAGGTAAGGGATCACCCAACCAAAGCGGTAGTAGTTACGGATCATACGCAGATAGCCATCGGAGATTACCTCTTTACCGCTTTCCGCATCCTTCACCCCTGCCCACTCCTGCCAGAATGAGAGTGGCAGCGAGAAGTTATAGTGCACGCCAGAGATAATCTGCATCAGTGCGCCATAGCGGTTTTTCAGTCCCTGGCGATACAGCGTTTTCATCTGGCCGATATGCGAACTGCCGTACTGCGCCAGTTCAATATCCTGATCGGGATCGATCATACACGGCATACTCATCGGCCACATGCGCTCTTCACCAAGTTCGCGCGCAACGTGACGATGAATATCGCGTAAAAACGCCAGCAGATGATCAATGTCCTGATCGACCGGCGTGATAAACTCTAACAGCGTTTCGGCAAAGTCAGTGGTGATCCACTTATGCGTCAAGGCTGAGCCAAGGGAAGCTGGGTGCCCGGTCGTGGCCAGATGACCATCCGGTTTGACGCGCAGAGTTTCACGCTCAATGCCGCGGCCAATACCTTTAAGTGCGTCAGGATGAGCTTCCAGCCAAGAAAGCGCCTGTGATACGTCCGGGATCAAATTGACCTCCCGTTCAGAGAAAAACTTATTATTGTTAAGCATAATGTTAACCGTAGCGCCACCCTAAAGCGAATCAATGTCGCCATTCCATGCCATGAAGTGTTGCGGCTGCCAGTACTACGTAACGCAAGGTCTTGCCGACAGCGAGAAAAATCACCACCGGCAACTAGGCAAAACGTAACCACCCGGAAACAACGCACAGCAGATCACCAATCACTGGTAACCAGCTGAAAAGAAGCGCAGCAGGCCCAAACAGTGCAGCCACGCCGTTGTTGTGCGTTGCTGTGTCATGCCATCGCCCCTGATTTTTCTGTGGAAACAGGCGACCTATTACAATGTTGGTTAATCCGCCCGGGTGTTTCCCAGTGCGGCAGTGAAAACCAGAGCGCCAATAGAAACTTTCCCTGCCAGCAAAAGTGTAGTGGTCAACTA
>NZ_MAYS01000235.1 GCF_001756855.1 Candidatus Erwinia dacicola
GGCCAGAGTAATTGTCGCGACCCGGTCAGAGTAATTGTCGCCTAATACCAGATAGCAGCGCACAAATACAAACGCGGCGGAAACGAACACGTTGAGATACCGAACCATCTCGACCGCCAGTTCGCGGTTACCGGGCCGGACCAGGTCTGGTGCGGCGATGTGACTTATATCTGGACGGGTAAATGCTGGGCTTATCTGGCGGTGGTGCTGGACTTGTTTGCACGTAAACCGGTGGGCTGGGCCATGTCGACGTCACCGGACTCGGCACTGACGGTCAAAGCGTTGCAGATGGCCTGGGAGCTTCGGGGTAAGCCAACAGACGTGGCGTTCCACAGCGACCAGGGCAGCCACTATACCAGCCGTAGATATCGGCAGGCGCTGTGGCGCTGTAGGATAAAGCAGAGTATGAGTCGACGGGGAAACTGCTGGGATAACGCCCCTATGGAGCGGTTCTTCCGGAGCCTGAAGACCGAATGGGTGCCGACGAAGGGCTATAACAGCTTCAGCGAAGCCCAGGGCGCGATAATCCGCTATATAACGGGATATTACAGCGCTATCAGGCCCCACTGGTATAACGGCAGTCTGACGCCCAACGAATCTGAGCGGCTGTACTACTTACAGTCTAATGCTGTGGCCAGTATTAGTTGGCCACTACACCTCACGGGGTCTAACCCTTTATCATCAACGAATTGCAGGTCAGATGGTTATACTGCTTCGAGCTTTAGTTGGCTGAGTACAGCCGGAAATCATCACCGTAATGTAGTGATGCTCAACATAGCCGCGCGTTTTTGGCGGCGATGGTCACAACAGCCCGCCAGTACCCTCTGCGCTCAACCAACATACAAACCCAACGGCTGAATTAGTCTTCCCAGCGCCAATAAGCACTGAACGAGCCCCCTGAACCAGAAGCGTTCGCAGTTGTGATCCTGCCGAGTTTCGACTTTCCGCCGCTGCTGTATTGTGATGGCGTCAGCCCCAGCCAAACTGCCAGTTGACGTCCATTTTTAAAATTATGTGCATTACCGATACTGGCGACCAGTGCACAGGCCGTTGTGGGACCAACGCCCTTTAGCTCCATCAGCCGCTGACTGCGATGATCTGTTTTGGCTATGCGGGACAAAATTCGGTCATATTCAGTGATGTTAGCTTCAATGCGATCAACGTGTTCCATCAAATCATCAACACATTGCTGAACCTGAAGCGGTAAAGATCTCTTCTGCACAGAAACTATGTGGCGCAGGGCATCAGCACTTTGTGGCGCGATGACACCGAATTCAGATATCAATCCTTGCAGACGATTATACGTTGCTGTTTTCTCTTCGATAAAACCCTGACGGGTACGATGTAAACACTGCATGGCCTGCTGGCTTTCGTCTTTCACTGGTACGAACTGCATATGCGGACGACGAACAGCTTCACAGATAGCCTGAGCATCAGCTGCATCATTTTTTCCTGATTTTCCGGCCATACGATAAGGCGATACAAACTTAGCAGCCATCAGACGTGGCTCATGACCATACTGCCGAAACAATCTTGCCCAGTAGTGAGCCCCGGAGCATGCTTCCATCCCGATAGCACAGGGAGGCAAACTTGCAATTAACTCAGGAAGTGCAGCACGTGATACTTTAGGCTTAACCAGAACAGTTCTACCATTTTGATCAACACCTTGAACAGCAAACACATTTTTAGCAAAATCGATACCGACAGTCGTGATAGTCATAACGAATTCATCCGGGACGATGTGTACCCCATGATTGCACAAGAGTTAATCAGGCGCATAATCAGGGGAAGTCCCTTCCATTCGTTAGGCATCTTTTTTAACCAAGTTATAACACTTGGTTAAATTGCTAATCCAAATGGCGGCTGATAAAAATAGCCGCTCTTTTAGTCACTTCAGGAAGAGACTTGACTTCCAGTGTCTCATTCTGACTATGAGTTCCCCTGCCCCAGGGGCCAAGGCCATCAAGACTGGCAGCAGCATATTGTGCAATATATGAAATATCCGCCCCCCCACGTTCAGTGGTTTGTACAGCCTGTAAGCTCGATCCCCCCAAAGTTACACTAATATCGCTTAACTCAGCTAAAAGCTGCCTGTTCTCATTTTTCTCCAGCATAGCAGGCATTATGTTGTTGAATATCAACTGGCTGGAGGTTAGTGGTAACGAGGTCTCCATAATTTCATGCATCTTTTGTTCAGCCATACATTTCTGCTTATCTGATAAAAACCGCAAATCACCATGCACAAGTGTCTGAGCTGCAATGATTGTCTTCTGCCCGCTGGCGCTTCCGGTGTTTTGCTGCGTATCTTCGTTAACAGTCTGTCCTCCTAGGATAATACTTGGATTAAGCGTTAATCCCGGAATATTCGAAAGGGTAGTTCGAAAACTGTTCAGCACCCGCGCTGTTTCATAAATGGCACCATCCCCTGATGCAGTCTGGAATATTGTGGAGGAGTGTCCTGGTTTACCACTGCTTGAAAGGTACCATTCGCTCAATCCTCGTCTTCTTGTCACCAGCTGATTTTCGGCCAGCGAAAATTCGAATCCCAGTGCAATATCGCTGCCCTGAGCGGCTTCCTTCAGTGCGTTACGTGAGATGGAGGTCGGTTTTTCTGCCTGTTCTTCATCCCCGGTAAGTACTACCGTTATATTGGCATGCTTCAATTTTCCTGCGTGATTCAGCGCATTGAGTGTATATAAAATCGTGACTACGCCACCTTTATCATCAATGACTCCCGGTCCTGTTGCTGATAGCTGATCTGACGAAAGTGTGAATGACTGAAACGGGCTGTTGCGAGGGAAAACTGTATCTAGGTGGCCGATTATCAAAATTTTCTTTCCCGGGCCGCTATGCCTAGCAACTAAACTACCGGCATGCCTCATCGAGGCGGGGAGATTGACCCACTGTGTTTTGAAACCTAGGTCATCTAATTCAGTTCTAACCAGTTCCCCAACTTTTTCAACTCCGGGGCGGTTTCCCGTGCCACTATTGATATTGACTAGGTTCTCTAGCAGTTTGAGTTGATTTTTTTTATGTTTATCAATGTAATTGATTAAAACTCTTTCATCTGAACTTAACTTTGCATTTGCTGCCGTGATGTTGCTGATACAGGACAGCATTAATACTAAAAATAATATTTTAGCTTTCATTCTTAGGGCCTATCCCAAATGGATTTATTCCAGACAATGCGAGTTATTGTCAAATCTAGTGTATGGAGTGTAGTGGTCAACTAAT
>NZ_MAYS01000236.1 GCF_001756855.1 Candidatus Erwinia dacicola
GTTCCCTGCTGATGGCAGACCGCGGGAGATCAAGCTCTCTGGCGATGGTAGCCAGTTTTACACCTTCACTACGCCGCTTTTCAATGTAGAACCGCTCTTTCTGAGTCAGATGTTTTCCCTGCATGCAACAGGCTCTCCAGTAAGACCAGAACGGAGATTTTATCCGGGTCTGGCCAGTGGGTCACTTTGTTGCGTTTCGAGTGGGAATGGGGCCACGGTTCTCGCGCTCCCCGCTAATTTTAAAGCGAACGGTACTGAGTACAGTTTTTAACCATCTAACTAGAAACTACCGAAATATGGTGTTGGTTTATTAGCAGTGATTTTCTGGGGATCCCTCAGCCGCAGCGGGGTGATGGAGGGGCCGGGCGCGCCGGCTGCCTGTACTCCCCGGCAGGGCGCGTCTTTTGTCGTTCTGGCGTGTTCAGGCCGATCTCTGAGCGGTTACCGCACGTTTAGCGATGGAAGTCGGGGATATTACAGGGGCAGCCCCGACAGCAAACCAGCAGCCGCTAAATTGAATAAATCACAATCCGCCTGACTTATAATTCCTCGCGGCCGGTGCGCCGTTGCTGGCCGGAGTTTTACGACCGATAGTCTCCATGCGCACTTGGAACGGTGGGAACGGCATCTCCAGCCCGTGTTCATGATAACCGCGCAGGATCAGCTGATGCAGCTCATGGCGCAGCGGCATGCGGTGCCCCATTTCAGCGGCGTGAATACGCAGCTCAAACACCTGAATCCCCTGCTGTAAATCTACCAAAAACGCTTCCGGCTGCGGCGTATCTAGCACGTATCTGCAGCGCTGTGCAGCGGTCAGCAGCACGTTGGTAACCTCTTCACTGTTGGCTTCTGCCGCGGCCGGAATGGTCAGCACTACGCGCGTCACCGGATCGGTCAGCGACCAGTTGATAAACTGCTCGGTGATGAAGGCCTTGTTCGGCACGATAATCTCTTTGCGGTCCCAGTCGGTAATCGTGGTCGCACGCGTGTTGATGCGCGTGATGCTGCCAGTGAGATCGCGGATAGTGACAGTATCACCGATGCGGATCGGTTTCTCAAACAGGATGATCAGGCCGGACATAAAGTTAGCGAAAATCTCCTGCATTCCAAAGCCCAGCCCAAGCGTCAATCCGGCCACCAGCCACTGTAGTTTTGACCAGTCGATACCAATCAGTGAGAAGCCGACCAGCCCGCCAATCAGGATCAGTAGATACTTGGTGATGGTGGTGATTGCATAGCCGGTACCCGGCGTCAGGCTGAGGTGCTGCAACAGCGCCAGCTCCAGCAGGGCTGGCATATTGCGTACCAGCTGGGTGGTGATAATCAACACCAGCACGGCGATCAGCAGCGCACCGAGGGTGATCGACTGCAGGTTCTCCCCCCCCTGCACGGTGGTGCTGACATCCCACAGACGGATGTTTTCGAGGAAGCCGAAGGCAGAGTGGATCTCCGACCACAGCACGATCACCGACACCAGCGCGATCAGCGTCAGGATCGAGCGCACCAGCCGCAGCGACTGCGCACTGATGGCATCAAGGTCGATCACCGGCTCCTCCACATCGATATTATCGGCGGCGGTCTGCTGCGCGGCCAGCTCCTCTTCACCGCGTGCACGCTGTGCCAGAATCTCAGCGCGGCGCTGACGGGCGCGATCAAAAGCGATGCGGCGGCGCTGGATCAGCATCCAGCGGCGAATAATGTGGTAAATCACCAGCAGCAAGAACCAGATCGCCACCGAGGTTTCCAGCCTAGCCAGCAGCGCCTGGGCGGTGGCCAGATAGCCGATGCAGGAAGCCAGCGCCGCCAGCAGCGGGATGGAAATCATCGAGTTCCACAGCACATTATTAATAAAGTTCTCGCCGTTACCCTCTTTATCTAGGTGCAGCGGAATGCCGGCGCGTTTCAGGCTGACGTTCACCAAGCTCAGCGCGCCACAAATCAGGATAAAGCACAGACGTCCGAGGGTGGCCGAGAATTCGCGATCTTCAAGGTTATCGAAGGCGATCAGCAGCATGATCAGCGGCACCACCAGCCCGATGCACAACGTGTAAAAGCGCATGGCACGCGCTGCGCGCGCCTGCGGCCAGCGGAAGTGAACGATAAACAGCCCCTGTGAGCGGGCGAAGCTGTTGCTGATCATAAATGCCCACAGCAGCGGCACGCTGGCGGTGACGCCATCGCCAATCGCTACGGCAATCGGATAGGGCCAAGCATGCTGTAAACCGTAGCCGAGCGCCGCCCACAGCACTGGCAGCGGCAATGCCACCAGAATTGACCAGAATACGGTACGCATCGTCAGGCTGAAATGGTCCTGCGTGACTTTGCCGACTTTGCTGGAGGCGCGTTCAAGGAAACGGCGGAAGTGGCGGCGCGAGCTGATGCTGAAGCCGACCAGCAGGAGAGCGCCGATGATCGGCAGCACGGTCTCACGGCTGGTGACCATCATCACCATCGCCCCGCCGAGCTGACCGAGGGTATCCAACGACAGCAGGCGTTGCAGATCGCGCGCCAAATCGAGCAAATAGCTGAAGTTCAGCGCGCTGACGTCGGCGGTCCAGAACAAGTAGCGGTGGGTGGCTTCTTTGACTTCGGTCAGCGCATCCACCAGCTGGCTGTTGCCCACTTTCAGCTTGGTGACTTCCAGAATCAGGTTATCGCAGCCGGAGAGCAGCGAGTTCAGCAGCTCGCGCTGGGTTTTCAGTTGCGCGCCGAGGATACGTTTCTGCTCGTTAGTCAGGTTACTGTTATCGTCCTGACGCAGCTGGCGCAGCGACTGCTGGCGCTCCAGCAGGTCTTCATAGTGCAGGCGCTGCACGCGCAGCTGGGCCATTTCACTGTCGAGCTGCTGCGGTTTGGGCATATCCGGCAGGCGTGATACCTGGGCACGCAGCGCTTCCCCCAGCACGTTCGAGACGCCGAGCCATTGTGACTGCTCACGGATGGTGCTCAGAGCTTGGCGCACCTGAATTGTCTGGTTGGCGGCGGTGCGCTGCTGCGAGGCGACCAGATCCATGCGCTGCGCCTGCTGGTTCAGCGCGGCGGAGAGCTCGCGGTTCACGCGAAACTGATCGCTGATACCTTTGGGTATGTCGCCGCTGTTTTCCGCCAGCTGCTCGGTGCGGGCCAGCGCGATTTCCGCTTCACGCTGGCGCAGGCCGTTGAGCTGATTGCGCAGGTCCTGCAGGTAAGCATCCAGCTCGACGGACTTGCGTTGGTGGATTTCCGCCCGCATGCGCGCCAGCTCCTGGCGATTGTTGGCTGATAGCTGCGCCAGTTCCAGCTCGTCAACGCGGGCCTTCTGCGCGGCGGATTCTGCCTGGCGCTGTGCCAGCTGAGCCTGGCCGAGCGGGGTGGTTGCGTCGGGCTGCCCCTGCAGGCGGCGTTCGATTTCATTCAGGGCGCGGCGCGCTTCGGTCTGCTGCTGCGGCAGCTGCGGCAGGGAGTCGCTGATTTCGCGCGCGCGGTCCTGCTCCTGCTGCGCGTGGCGGCTCTCTTCCAGCAGCTGGCTGCTGACCTCTAAGATTTCCTGATCGAGATCGGCCGCGCTCATATTGCTGCGCAGCGTTCGGCTGCTCTCGGTCAGATTGACGATTTGCTGGCGCAGTTCGCGTGAGAGTTTTGGGAAGTCATCGATAACCTGCAGGTAATCGTTTGAGCACTGAAGGGATTCTTCGCGCTCATCTAGCCAGTTAAGCGTGCCCTGCAGGACCGCAACAAGTTCCGCCTGATTCGCGGTGGTTTTGTCTGACTTTGCCTCATCAAGTTCCTGTTTGATCTGCGCGGTATCCGGTGAGCTGGCGGCATAAACCGGCTGGAGCAAGCTCCAGCCTAACAAAAGAGTGAGGATCAGGCGTGACATGGCGCTCTGCTATGGGTGATGGAGGACGTCTTCCGCACTCTCTTTCTGGAGTGCGATGGCCAGCGTCTCGCCGAGGCGGGTTTTGCTCTCTGCCGCTAGGCTTTCTGCCAGTTTCACTTTACCCGGGGCGAACAGGTTGATCACGGTGGAACCCAGCTTGAAGCGGCCCATCTCCTGGCCCTTCAGCAGCACCACGGCACCTTCTTCGTCGGCACCCGGCCAGCTCCAGCGTTTGATCACGCCTTCACGCGGCGGGGTCACGGTGCCTGACCAAGCGGTTTCAATGCTGCCGACAATGGTGGCGCCTACCAGAATCTGCACCATCGGGCCGAATTCAGTATCAAAGCGGCAGATGACGCGCTCATTACGGGCAAACAGGTTAGGAATGTTCTGCGTGGTCAGCGGATTCACCGAGTACAGATCGCCAGGGACGTAGATCATCTCGCGCAGGATACCGTTACACGGCATATGAACGCGGTGATAGTCGCGCGGAGCTAGGTAGATGGTGACGAACTCGCCGTTGCGGAACATATCGGTCATCGTGGCGTTTCCGGCCAGCAGTGCTTCCAGCGAATAGGTGTGGCCCTTCGCCTGGAAAATCTGGTCGCCGTGAATACGGCCTAGCTGGCTGATTACGCCATCAGCAGGCAGGATCAGCAGGTTTGGGTCAGTCTCAATCGGGCGGGCATCGTCACACAGCGGGCGCACGAAGAAATCGTTAAAAGTGCGATAGCTGGCGGTATCGGGTTTCTGCGCCTCTTTTACATCCACTTTGTAATACCAGACAAAAGCATCGATAACGGCTTTAGTCAGCCATCCTGCACGCTTGCTGGCACCCCAGCCTGCCAGTTCAGTCAGGGCTTTTTTAGGCAATACATTATTCAGGCCGAGTTTAATACGATCTAACATGTTAGCCTCCTAGCTTGGCAAGACACTCGATAAAAGGGGATAGATTGTAACAGCGCCTGCAGGATTAGGCTATTGCCTGCCTACGGGCGCTCACCGGTTACTCTTTATCCGTAGTGAAATTGCGGCGAGTTTTCGCCTGCACTTCAGACATCGTTTCCAGAATCAGGTGGTAGTTAACAAAACGCGATTCGTCGATTTCACCTTTTTCTACCGCTTCGCGGATGGTGCAGCCGGGGTCGGTGTCATGCTTACAGTCGCGGAACTTGCAGCCACCTAAATAGTCACGAAATTCGACAAATCCCTGGGTGATTTGTTCCTGCTTCAGATGCCATAAACCAAATTCACGCACGCCCGGGGAATCAATAACATCGCCGCCGTGCGGGAAGTGGTAAAGGCGTGACGCGGTGGTGGTGTGCTGGCCTAGGCCCGAGTTATCGGAGACGTCGTTAGTGAGGATCTCCGCGCTGCTCAGTTCCAGCCCCAGCAGCGCATTCAGCAGGCTGGATTTGCCCACGCCCGACTGACCGGCAAAGATGCTGATGCAGTCGGTGAGCGCGCTTTCCAGCTCCGTCAGGCCCTCTTTGCGATGGCTGGAGACCATCAGCACCTTGTAACCAATGTGGCGATAGATATCCATATGCTTGTCGACGAACTTTCGGCCATCCTCATCCAGCAGGTCGGTTTTGTTCAGCACTATCAGCGGCTCCACACCGAGAGTTTTGCAGGCCACCAGATAGCGGTCAATAATGTTCAGCGAAAGCTCGGGCAGAATGGCCGAGACCACCACGATCTGATCGATATTAGCGGCAATCGGTTTTACGCCGTCATAGAAGTCAGGACGAGTCAGCACCGAGGTGCGCTCATGCACGGCCTCGACAATGCCTTTGACTGTGGCTGCGCTTTCAACACCCGGGCGCCACAGCACGCGGTCCCCGGTCACCAGCGAACGAATAGTACGGCGGATATTGCAGCGGTGAACTGAACCATCCGCATCTTCCACATCGCAGTGCATACCAAAACGGCTGATCACCACGCCATCACGCGCTTCACCGAGCAGATTGTCATCTGGCTCGGGTTTATCAGCACGCTGCTTCAGGCGACGATCGTGGTTGGCACTCACGCGACGTTTCTGACCTTTGGATAGTTTGTTTTTAGTCACTGTTCCTCACACCATATTGGGCATATTTCGCCCTATCAGGGCAAAACGTCTATCATACATACACGCTAATTCTAAACAATGCCGCTCAACACCATGAGACCCGAAATGACTGCCAATGCTAACAACCTGATTTGGATTGACCTTGAGATGACCGGGCTAGACCCGGAGCAGGACCGGATTATTGAGATCGCCACGCTGGTGACCGATGCCGATCTGAACATCCTCGCGGAAGGCCCGGTATTTGCCGTGCATCAGTCCGACGCGCAGTTGGCGCTGATGGATGAGTGGAACGTCAATACCCATACCCACAGTGGCCTGGTGGAACGAGTCAAGGCCAGCCAGTACGATGACCGCGCAGCCGAACTGGCGACGATTGAGTTTCTTAAACAGTGGGTGCCGCACAACAGCTCGCCGATTTGCGGCAACAGCATCGGCCAGGATCGCCGCTTCCTGTTCAAATATATGCCGGAGCTGGAAGCTTACTTCCACTATCGCTATCTCGACGTCAGCACCCTAAAAGAGCTGGCGCGCCGCTGGAAGCCAGAGATCCTGCCAAGCTTTAAAAAGCAGGGTATCCACCAAGCGTTGGACGATATTCGCGAATCGGTGGCCGAGCTGGCGTATTACCGAGAACATTTTATTCAGCTTTAATCAGGCTATTTTCGCGCCAGATTGCCGATTAAAGTGGCATTGCGCTGATTTAATCGGCAGTCAGACGTTAAAGGTAAAAATTTTAGCGGCACAGGGTTGCGACAGGACAAAATCCTCGTATAATACTCGCCCTGTACCGGTGAGGAATTTACATTGCTACGCAAAGCGGGAATAGCTCAGTTGGTAGAGCACGACCTTGCCAAGGTCGGGGTCGCGAGTTCGAGTCTCGTTTCCCGCTCCAAAATTCAGTTCACAGACTTCGAGTTCACAGACTTCGCTTTGTAAGCCATTAAAGAAAGAGCCGCAAGGCCCCTTCTTTATTTCTGTTTTTCGTGAGATATAGGTGGTAAATCTCAGTCTGGCGAGGTCAATAAAACGCCCGCGCCGCCGCCGTCTGATAGCCCCCCTATTCTTTGCAGCAGCACCGCCGTTCTCTCCAGCAGAGAAGTGAAGTAGAGAGTGACACCACCTTCAGCTTCCCGCTTTCTTGTGCAATATTTGCCAGTAACAGCGCCGTACTTATCCACAGAGCCAGACGACGTGTGCTAGCTAATTTACCCTCTCTGAAACAATTTTCTAAACAGACTTATCCACAGCTTATGTTGCCGCACGCTTATCAGCTGAAATTAGCAAAATCTTACATGCTTTATATAACTCATTGATTTTAAGTTTATTATAATTATTTTAAAATATTACCCAGATCACTTGTGCTTTCTGTGACGCTTGAATGACAACGAGTTTTTATTTTTATTCACCGCATGTGGAAAAGATTTCGCGTCTGTAATATTCACCGTGTTGCGCAATTAAGCATCACTCGGTAATCCTTTTTCGACCACCCGCACCAGACGTTTTTGCTGGCTGCTCTACACTTCAATCGCATTTTCATCTCTGCGCGCCAGCATGCTGGATATCGCCCAGCGAATATGCTCATCCAGCATGCTGTTTTCACCCAACCGCGCTTACAGCGCTGACAGGTGGGCTTAATGGTTAGGAGATTGAATCGCCTCTTCTGAGAGCGCCCAACCATGAATGTCAGAACGAACTATCCCTTTGATGCGGCGGTCGTGCGTAGGTTTAAGTATGAAAATGCAGTTTTTGTCGTGTTTTTAACCGGAAAGCTATTTTTCAGGCGTACT
>NZ_MAYS01000237.1 GCF_001756855.1 Candidatus Erwinia dacicola
TGCTGGGGCCTGGCAGCAGAGCCAGCCAGTCGGTTGTCTGTGCCGCGTTGCAACAGGTGTTCGTGCAGACGGAGGAACAAAACGCCCATGCCACCTGGCGCGAGGTCGCAGCCCAGCTGGAAAAGAACTTCCCGGCAGTCACAGAGATGATGGACGAAGCGGAGGCGGAGGGGCTGGCGTACTTCGGGTTCCCGGGAGCGCACCGGGTGAAAATCCACTCCACGAACACGCTGGAGCGCCTGAATAAAGAGGTGAAGCGGCGTTCCCACGTGGTGGGTATCTTACCCAACGAAGAGAGCATAACCCGGCTTCTGGGTGCGGTGCTGACGGAGCAGAACGAAGAATGGCTGTTGCAGAACCGCTACCTGCCGCAGCACAGCATGGCGGAGATAGAGCAGACCGCTGAAAACGATGTGATCGAGGCGCTGCCACTCAGCGCTTAACAGACATATTACCGGACCGGAAGGCTGGATCTGCATTTACACCACCTTGACGGACTCGATTGGAAGTCATTACCCTGACGGCCTATCGCTATATTGCTGAGCTTACCGCGCTGACTGGCACCGTACCGCCTTACTGGTCTGAATTTCAGGCGGGTAAAGGCGTACTTAGCCTGCGTAAGGCGCAGTCCGGCCTGCTGCGCATGATGGCCCCTGAGTGGTGGCGCGGCCGCCTCAAGAAAATGCGTGATTTACAGCGTGAGCACATGGCGATAACGGTGGGGCAAATGCAGAAATCTGCCTTGCCTTACGTTTCTCGCAGCACTTTGGGCCAATGGGTGGAGCAGAAGAAACGCAACCGGGACTTCTTTAAGCGCTACGATCTGATAAACAAAGAAGGGGATCGCATTGCGCTGGATGAAATGGTTAACCGCAATGTGGTTAATCCGGCGATACGTCGCCGTGAGCTTATGACGCGTATGCGTGGCTTTGCGGATGTGGCGAACGAAACCGGCTGCGTGGGCGTGTTCTATACACTGACCGCGCCCTCTAAATACCATGCTGTTTACAGCCAGGGCGGCTTTATCTCTCAGTGGAACGGTTCAAGCCCGAAAGACACGCAGCGGTATCTTTGTAATGTCTGGTCAAAAATCCGCGCCGCATTTTCGCGTGAAGGGATTCACCTGTTCGGTTTTCGTGTGGTGGAGCCGCATCACGATGGTACCCCGCACTGGCACATGCAGCTGTTTATGGAGCCTAAGCATAAACAGCGCGTGTACGACATTATGGCCCGCTATGCGCGTGCAGAAGATGCGCACGAGATGAACACGCCGGAAGCACGCAAGGCGCATCTTCATGCTGAAGATATCGACCCGAGCAAGGGCAGCGCGACGGGCTATATCGCAAAATATATTTCAAAGAACATTGACGGGTACGCGATAGATGGCGAAAAAGACGATGAAACCGGCGCAAACATGCGCGATATGGCGAAAGCCGTTTCGGCCTGGGCGTCGCGCTGGTCTGTTCGTCAGTTTCAGCAAATCGGCGGTGCGCCGGTCACGGTATGGCGTGAACTGCGCCGCCTTAAAGATGCCTGCCTGCCGGACAGTAAAATGGATGCCGTGCTGGCGTCAGCTTCAGTCGCCAGCTGCTGGGCCTCTTACACAATGGCGCAGGGTAGCCCGCTGGTTGCGCGTGACGATTTAGTGATCCGCCTTTGCTACGAAATTACCGAGATGGGGAATGAATATGCTGAAGACGTCCAGCGCGTTAACGGTATTTATTCGCCGTTCATCGCCGGTTCTGAAGTTCTCACGCATCTGGTTAAGTGGGAAAAGATCGCCAAACTGGCCGATGCGCCAGCGGAGGCTGATTTTCATGGCGGCTCTGCCGCCCCTTGGAGTTCTGTCAATAAGAAACAATAAATTCTCTATAATTTTTTCTGCTTTCCCGTTTGAAAGCTAGATATCGAGAAATAGTTTGCAGGGAAGAATAAGAAAGGAGAGCAAAAGTTAAGCAGTTGCTGTTTGAAAACTGATAAATACCAGCATTGACGGCTGCTAATATCTGCCTGCTGTAACAGATTTCTGCTTAACTGATAGGTTCACTTATCAACATTAAGCCTGTTATTCTGGCGTCGTTTAAAACGATAGGTAAGTTAGATCCCGGCTACCTGAAAGTAGGAATTAACTATGTACGTCCAACAGCTTGAATTTATTGAAGATGCAGAATTAACACTTTTGCAGCGGTATCAGACATGTAAAGCGATGGCTAAAGGCTATGCGGCTAACTTTGATGACGATAAAACAAGACTTGTACAGGCTCGTTCCTATTGCGCCAGGGTTATTGATGCCTACTGGTCATCAATTGCTAAAAAACATACGTCTACAATTAAAATTAAGGCGGTTGCATCCTCAGTTTGGCTTGAGGATGTTGCGGTGGATGCTGAGCAAGTTGCGGAGAGAACGGGAGAATTAATCGCACTTTTCCCGGTTGAAGATGCTGGCTTTCTGATTGGTTCCATATATACAGTCATGCTACCTGCTGCATACCGTTCTGAAAAAGGGGCGTACTATACACCTCCCCCACTTGTGGCTCGTTTACTCGATATGGCAGAAAAAAGTGGAGTGGATTTTTTCAAAGCGTCGGTGATTGACCCTGCATGTGGTGGTGGAGCTTTTCTTGCCCCCGTTGCTTTGAGAATGCTTAAAAACGAGAAAGGTTCTTCACCTGAATGGATTTTCAGAAGGCTTGTTAAGCGATTGAGGGGTATTGAAATCGATCCATTTGCCGCATGGATGAGTCTGGTTCTCCTTGAAGCGGCTGTTATGGCCATCTGCATTAGTGCTAAACGTCGCATTCCAGACTCCATAATTGTGGTGGGGGATGCACTAATTCAGAATGATTTAGGCAAATTTGATTTGGTGATGGGAAATCCTCCTTACGGAAGAGTTTCGCTTTCATCTGAAATGCGTGAAAAATTTTCTCGTTCCCTTTTTGGTCATGCAAACTTATATGGTTTATTCACTGATTTGGCTGTTCGTTTAATTAAGCCGGATACAGGAGTAATCGCGTTTCTTACACCTACTTCTTTTCTTGGGGGGCAATATTTTACTTCGCTTAGAGACCTTTTAACGCGAAACACTACACCATTTTTTTTCGATTTTATCTCGGACAGGGATGGGGTGTTTGATGATGTTTTACAGGAAACTATGCTTGCTACCTTCAGAGCGGGCACATACAATATTCCGGTTTCTGTATCCTCCTTGATTCCCAAGGGGCTAAATAAAGCAAAAATAGAAAGCCTTGGAAAAGTTCATATTGAAAAGGGCGGTAAAATCTGGCTGTTACCACGTAAAAAAAACGATGCCATATTTATTAATAAAATAAAAAAATTATCTCTTAGCCTTTCAGATTTAGGTTACACAGTTTCAACAGGCCAGCTAGTATGGAATAGATTCAAGCCACAACTCAGACAGCTTAAGAAAAAAGGTTACTATCCACTGATATGGGCTGAATCTGTTACGCATGAAGGCTTTAAATTCAACGCGACCAGGAAAAACCATGTACCTTACATTGAGGTCATGAAAAAACAAGAGTTTCTCATAACTAAAAACGAATGCATACTTGTTCAAAGAACTACCTCTAAAGAGCAAGATAAAAGGATAATGGCAGCGATAATCCCTCAGGGATTCATTGATGAGTTCGGTGGAGTGATTGTTGAAAACCATGTTAACGTTATTAATACAAATGGTTTTTTGTCAGATGTTGATATTGGAGTTATTGAAAAAATCCTTAATTCGGCAACTGTGGATAGAATATTTCGCTGCATCAGTGGAAGTGTAGCTGTCTCAGCATATGAGTTGAATGCTATTCCAATACCCGATATTTCAAGATTGCATGAGCTTCGAGAACTAATTGATTCTGGCATGAATAGTTTTCAGCTTGAGGGGATTATTGCAAATATATATGGAGTTTCGGTTTCATGAAGATGCCTGACTTACTTAAAATAGCTGAAATACATAGACGGCTAAATGTTATTTTTCCGGATGGAACTGAAAATAGAAATTATGTTATCAGGGAAATGGCTGCGAAAACCATCTTCGTCATGTTATATGTAGATGCTATAGAAGGCAATGAGCAATGGATTAGGCCCAGTCAAGTCACTGACATGGGTGATGAGCAGTCTTCAAAGCGATCAGTAGAAGAGCGTCATCAGTGGCTGAGCGATACTCTTTCAAAAAAAGGCAAAAGACCTATTGATGCTTGGTATGCTGCTAATTCTCGGGAACCCATCAGGGATGAAACTTTAAGAGGAGGATTAATACCTTGTCATGCTGTTATCGAAAGAAAAGGGATCCCCACCACATCGTCAAAGCCGCGATACTGTCTAAATAATTCGTTTGCTGATTTATTTGACCCTAGCCTTTCTACTGAAGATTTAGTTGGAAAAATTGCAATTTGGCAAAATACGCATTTGAATAAAGCAGCTCTGGCGAGAATTCGCCTGATAAAATTTAGTATTACGAATTCGGACGATAGCCTAACTGTTACTTTTCCTGGTGGAGAAAAACGAACCCTCGCACCGGGACCATCTAGCGTGATAGCAAAAGAAGTTATCGAAGTCTTTGCAGCAAAATTCCTTAAGGTCCCGGCAGTCCTGTGGCTTTCAGAGTCAGGGAATAAAGTTGTGACTCGTGACGAAGAGCTGGCAAATTCGCTAGGACTAAAAATTGATGCTTCCAAAGCACTTCCGGATATTATTCTTGTCGATCTCGGCGAAGATAAATCGGGAGCGGATATGCTATTCATATTCACAGAGGTTGTCGCGACTGATGGACCTGTAAATCGTGAAAGAAAAGTTGCATTAACTAAAATTGCAGCGGATGCGGGCTTCAGTAACAAGAATCTCGCTTTCCTAACAGCTTTTATGGATCGTGGAGCCTCCCCGTTCAAAAAAACTATAAGTGAACTGGCCTGGGGATCTTATGCATGGTTCGTATCAGAACCAGAAAATTTAATCGATTTGCGTGATGGCAAAGCAATCAAGCTAAGTGGTGGTCATGACGATAGTTGATTGAGTGCTTGCGTGTAGCTACTGCATGAATTTGCATGATCCTTGAAAGACCTTCATCACTTCTGCCCGCTAGTTCTGGCGGGCTTTGTATAACGTCATGCACCTGCATGAAAACCATCCCACAAAGCGGGCAGGCGTGGCGGAGATAGCATTGCGCGCTGAGGGGCAAACATGTATGCGTAGGCTGTGCCGCGAGAACGGGCCCAAATTAAGCTCGTGATATCTGTATATAAAAACAGTATTATGCTATAGTCATATTGGTTGGGAATTATCCTGGTTGACTGTAAAATGGCGGCCCTCAACTTCAAGTGAAGTATGCAGGGACGCCTAATGCCATACGAATTTATCCAGTTAACGCCAGTAGCTAATGTGTAGTGGTCAACTAATACTGGCCACAGCATTAGACTGTAAGTAGTCCGCTCAGATTCGTTAGGCGTCAGACCGCCGTTATACCAGTGGGGCCTGATAGCGC
>NZ_MAYS01000238.1 GCF_001756855.1 Candidatus Erwinia dacicola
GCGATAGGGGCGGCAGACCTTGGGGGTAAAAGCATACTTCTCGGCAACGTGCATCAACTGTGGGTTCCAGCGATGCTTGCCGGGGCCGTAGATATCGCGCTCAAGGATATAGGGCTTGAACGGGTCAAGCTTGCAGGGTCTGGGTGCGCGAGGCTTGTAGCGGATATCCGCTACGGGCAGCGGGCTACGGATATATCTGCGAACGGTCTCACGAGAGCATGAAAGCTGGCGCGCGATGGCGCGTATCGACATGCCCTGACGGTGTAAAACACTCATCTCCACTCTGGTCTCCAATGTCATCATTGGCAGTGCCTTAAAACTGCCATTTTTACCCTGGGTGGGTCAGATTTACATCGGCAGGTGGGCCAGTTTTACATCGGTAGCGACATGCACGCGCAGGCCAGCCTGACTCTGGCCGACTGGCATCATCTCCAGCGCGTTAATATTGACGTGTTTCGGCAGGGTAGCCACCCACCAGACTGCTTCGGTCACATCTTCTGGCGTTAACGGCTCGGTACCGTCATACACGCTACCCGCTTTTGCATCATCACCCTTAAAGCGCACGTTGGAAAACTCGGTGCCGCCGACTAGGCCCGGTTCGATATCGGTAACGCGCAGCACGGTGCCGTGCAGGTCGGTACGCAGATTAAAGCTGAACTGACGCACAAACGCTTTAGTCGCGCCGTAGACGTTACCGCCCGGGTACGGCCAGCTGCCGGCAATCGAACCGATATTGATAATGTGGCCGACGTTGCGCTCCACCATGGCGGGCAGAATGGCGCGCGTCATATACACCAAGCCCTTGTTGTTGGTGTCGATCATGTCTTCCCAGTCTTCCAAGCTGGCACGCTGCGCCGGTTCAATTCCCAGCGCCAGGCCGGCATTATTCACCAGTACGTCAATATTGCGCCATTCGGCCGGCAGGTTGTTCACCGCCGCGTCAATGCCGGCGCGATCGCGCACGTCGAGAACCAGCGTATACACGCTGTCGCCCAGTTCCTGATGTAACGCATCAAGACGCTCGTGGCGGCGGCCAGTGGCAATAACTTTATGTCCCTGAGCGACAAAGCGGCGGGTAATACTCTGACCAAAACCGGCGGTAGCACCGGTAACAAATACGATCATCTCACTGTTCCTCGACCAGTAACACATTTTGGATTTTTCTTACCTTAACATCAGCTTTGTTGAATGATAGGTAATAATACTGTTTTAGTATGCAGGTTTTAGACGAAGATGCTAGCCATTCCAGCATGTATTACTGAACACTGGTTGTAACCCACTGATTTTATGTTATGGATGCTTGCTGTTTTTATGGGGTCGCAGCATAATTTCTATCTATTCAACAAAGCCGTTTTTGGCACGCGACCAAGGTCAAACAGGCGACCGCCGGAAACCAGCTCTGCGCGGCGGTGATTGGCGGCGCGATACATCTGAATAATTTCACCATCATCATTAAGGGAATAGTTGAGATGGTCGAATAGTTTTTCCAGTCTTTCCAGAGAATTAACTTTGCGAAATTTTAACAAATAATTTTGAGCAATCATATTGACCATTTGCGAACAGAATAGTGAGTGATAAGTGTATTATATGGAAAAAAAAGAGTACAGAAAGTTAGTGACGAAAGAGATAAATTCAGACTACTGATGACATTTAGTAATGAAATTGATTTTTTAGAGCCTGTCTGTAATTCTATGTAACTGC
>NZ_MAYS01000239.1 GCF_001756855.1 Candidatus Erwinia dacicola
TCAGTTTTAATGATTCAGGGGGGTTTATCGGGCGTGAAAAAATCTCAGCCTCTTTGTACCAGTATTCTTTTTTTTCAGGGATTTCTTCTCTTTCTGCCTTGATTACATAGGCAATTTCTTCTGTTGTGATCCCCAGTAATCTTGCGAGGTGTGCGCATTCTGCGGGAGAGACATAGCCTTTTCCCTGTTTCCATTGTGAAATTTTTATCGGTGGAGCGTCCAGATATTGGGCTATTTTTCGGTAACTATCACAAATAGTTAGCTTTTTTGCTTCTTCTATGTATTCAAAAAAATTTTTTTTCATAAATTATTGTCTTTGGTGTTGGTGTACTGTATTTTATATAAAATACAGTATTTTGTAACAATGTTAACCCTATACTACTTTTCACGCAGCTTATGGGTACGGATTGTGATCACAAACAATACACTGAAACGTAAGTTTTTAAATACCCTTCTCTTTTTCGGCGTTTTGTCCGGTTGCGTTATGCTTTATCAGCATTATTTCGTTGTCAATTTTACTAAAAGTATGCCGTTAGGAGTGTACTTCAAAAGTTATCCAGCATCTTATACAAAAAATGATACGGTTTTGGTTTGTCTTGATGATGAGATAGCAAGATGGTCTGTTGATCATCACATCATTGCTGATGGTTTAGGTTGCCGGCATTCAGCACCGTTACTCAAAAAAATCGTAGCAACTGAGGGGGACAGGGTAACTGTGACCCATAAAGGCATTGTTGTTAATGATGTTTTAGTCCCGAATACCGCGCCAATTGCCAGGAAAATTAAGCAGTGGAACATTATTGATAGGGAAATATTATTAAAACCGACGGAGTATATCGTTGTCGCCAATCAAAATAATCTGTCTTTTGACAGTCGTTATTTTGGTGTAGTAACAGACCGGAATATTACCGCAAAAATCAGACCTTTTTATTTATTTGACTGATTTTTAAGGTGAAAATTTTTTATCTGTGGGGCTGATAGAACCGCCTTATGCGGTAGCTATCACCTGAATAAAGGAGTTCTCTTGATTGATATGCCGAGTGTGTCTGCATGTGCGCCGGAGATAGCCGCAGATACGTTACAGAAAATTATTATGGTTGAAAGTGGCGGTAATCCTTTTGCCGTTAATGTCAATAAGCTGTCCGCCGGAAGCCAGCCTAAACCGAAAAACGTGGCTGATGCCGTTGCAGCGACACAATACTGGATAGCAAAAGGCTATTCTGTTGATGTGGGTTTAATGCAGGTAAATAGCCGCAATTTTAAAATGTTGGGTATTACTGATACTGAATTAAGCTCTGTTTTTGAACCCTGCAATAATGTGAAGTACGGAGCAACAATTTTACTTTCTGCATGGAACATGACTTCATCCAAAGAACACCAGAACGACCGGCTGATGAAATCATTGAGTATTTACAATACGGGTAATGACGTTAACGGATTTAAAAATGGTTACGTCAGTAAGTATGTGGGAAGAAACATTTCCGGTTCACTGGCAAAAACGGTTGTCACTCCTTATAACGCAGACTCCAGTGTCGGGTTTAATGCAGACTCTTTTTACGGGGATGATTTATGAATACGGGTGATGATAAAAAAATCAGTGACCTTGCCAAAATGCTTTGGCGGGAGTTCGATATTATTGCGCCTTATCTCAGGGATGAAACCACTATTGAAATCATGCTCAATCCTGACGGTAATATATGGGTTGAGCAGATCGGTAAGCCAATGTTCAGTATTGGCGAAATGTCGTTATATAACGCTCAATCATTATTTGCCACCATTGCACACAGCATGGGGAAAACAATAGATAATCGCCACCCTTGCCTTGAGGGAACGTTGCTTATTAATGATGCGCGTTTTGAGGGGTTCTATCCCCCCGTTTCAAGTGCGCCCACCTTTGCTATCCGTAAAAAACCTAAAAAAATATTCTCTCTTGATGATTTTAAATTAACTGAAAATCAGAAATCGACGATGGTTACATGGGTGAAAGAACGTAAAAACATTTTAGTCGTCGGCGGAACCAGTAGCGGTAAAACATCTTTTTCTAATGCCTTTATTGACCTGATGGCACAATTTACACCTGATGATCGTATCGTCATTCTTGAAACGCTGGATGAAATCCAGTGCCGCGCAAAAAATTATTCAAAACTGATTGAAACAATGGATGTGACGATGAATCAGTTACTGCGCGGTGTGATGCGTTACCGGCCTGACCGTATTATTGTTGGTGAAGTTGTTGATGCAGCGGCGTTATCTATGCTGAAAGCATGGAATACAGGGCATGACGGAGGGTTATGTACCATTCATGCCGACAGTGCCCTTGAGGGGTTTGACCGCCTTTACGATCTGATTGAAGAAAGCGGGATTAATATGTCAGAAAGGGTGAACCGGCTGATTGGACGGGCGATTGACGGGGTTGTTTTCCTGAAACGGGAACAAGGTGTTCGGGTAGTCAAAGAAGTCGCAAATGTGACAGAATTTAACGGCAGTGAATTTGTGCTTGATTATGTTAATTAAGGAAAAACTATGTTAGAGAAATATTACTATAGCCAGTCGAGACTGACCCAGCAACTGATAGTGTTAGGTGCATTGCTACTGGTCTGTATGTTGTTAAGCAGTCATGCAATGGCAGGTCAGACGCAAGGTTTACCTTGGGAAAGTCCGCTTGAGAAAATCAAAAACAGCATAACCGGCCCCGTAGCGGGGGCGATTTCCTTTCTCGGGATTTGCGTTGCGGGAATGATGCTGATTTGGGGCGGTGAAATGTCTGATTTCACCAAGCGTATCGTTTATGTGGTTCTGGTTATCTCTATTATTTTAGGGGCAAGTGTGGTTATCAACATGTGGCAGGGTAACGGTGCATTGATCCCTCTGTCTATGGTGTAAACGCCATGAAAACACAAGAGCCGCTGGTTAGTTTTATTATTCACCGCTCGTTAAATCGTCCTGATTTAGTCTTTGGGTGTGAACGTAAACCGTTATATTGCTTGGGCTTAATTGCTGCCGTTATGATTTTTTCTTCTTATAACCTCTATATTGCGGGGGCGGGTCTTGTTGTTTTCTGCGTGGGGGTTTACCTGTTGCGACGTATGGCGAAAGCCGATCCTTTCATGTCGCTGATTTTTCAGCGGGCTATCCGATATCGTTATTATTACCCTGCAAGGAGCACACCGTTTGCAACTGGTGCAAAATTCAGAAGGAAAAAACAATGAAGTTATATAAGAAACAATACAATACATCACTTTCTTTTGCTGACTTACTGAATTTTGGCGTGATGATCACTCCCAACTTAATGTTGGGTAAAGATGGTTCACTGACTGCCGGATTAATTTATACCTGTTGGGATTATGAAAATTCCGATAATTCTGAATTAAATGACTTGGTTAATGCACTTAATGCTGCCTATCTCCGGTTGGGTACAGGTATCACATTGCACTTTACGGTAATAAGGAGTGAAACCTCAGAATATCCGCAGCCGGAAAAAAGTCATTTTACGTCATTACTGAATAAATTAATTGATGAAGAACGCCGGATCAAATGGGAAAGCGCAGGGGCGCATTTTTCGAGTGTGCTTTCATTTTCAATTACTTATTTACCTGAAAGCATGTCAAAAAGTCGGTTAAGTGATTTCTTTGTTACCGACGAATCCGGCACTAAAAAATCAAAATCATTAACAGATAAACACATTGAATACTTTGAAAGCGTTATTTCAGAACTCAGCGGACAATTAAGCGGAACGTTTACTCTGCACCGGCTTGGGGTACGCCATGATAACGCTACAGGTGTTGTTTATAATGATTTAGTCCAATATTTCAATCATTGTATCAGTGGTGATAATTATCCGGTCATTCATCCGGATAATCAGTTTCTTGATGCTGTTTTGTCTACGGATGATTTTTATACTGAGCCTCGTCTTAAAATTGGTAATAAATATATCAGTGTGCTTTGCATTGATGCTTATCCGGCAAGCTCAGTGATGGGGATGCTGCAATCGTTATCAAATTTACCTTGTGAGTATCGCTGGACGACCCGCGCCATATTTCTTGATCCGATAGATGCGGATAAGCAAATTGAAAAATACCGTAAAAGTTGGGGGCAGAAAGTTCGTGGATTTGTCGATCAACTTATGGGTAAACACAGCGATAATATTAATTATGATGCAGCCACGATGAAAGAGGATGCACAGATTGCTAAAGGTGAAAATAACTCAAATACGGTTCGCTATCTGTATCTTACGCCCACAATAGTGATTATGGATGAAGATATTGACCGTTTGGATGAAACGACAAATCTTATCCGTACCACGATTAAAAATGTCGTCAATTTTAATGCAAGAATTGAGACAGTTAATGCAATGGATGCCTACCTTGGCAGTCTGCCGTCTCATACCTATGAGAATGTGAGACGACCCCTTTTACATACCGGAAATATGACGCATATAGTGCCCTGTTCCACGTTGTGGACGGGCGAAGAAACATCGCCCTGCCCGTTCTTTCCGCCGGACAGTCCGCCGCTGATGAAGGTCAGTACAACGGGTAACTCCGAGTTTAATCTTAATTTGCATGAGGACGATGTAGGACACGGCATTATCGGCGGTAAAACAGGTGCAGGGAAATCATCATTAGTCACATTAATTTCTTCTCAATATGACCGGTATCCTGATTCTCAGGTATTTACCTTTGATAAGGGACGTTCTGCAAAAGTGTTCTGCAAACTATCGGGAGGAAAGTATTACGATATTATGACGGGCGAGCATTCTCTTAACTTTGCACCGCTGGCGCGTATAGATGAACCGAGTGAGTTTATATGGGCGTTTGAGTGGTTACAGGATATTGCCGAAATTAACGGCGTAAAGCTGGATTCTGAAAAAGTTAAAAAACTGAATGAAGCCCTGAAAATTGTCTCAAGAATGGATAATAAGGACGGCCAGTACCGTAACATTGATTCACTGATTACAAAATTGCAAGACCGCGAATTGAAAGATTTGTTCAGTCAGTACGGCTCCGGCGGGGCATACGGTGAAGTGCTTAATCAGCCACAAGAACAAATTACACTCAGTAACTTTACCGTTTTTGAGTATGGAGAATTACTGGACAGGGGCAATAAAATCAAACTGCCGGTACTTTTTTATCTCTGCCACCTGATTGAGCGACAACTCGACGGAAGACCGACACTGGTTAATATTGACGAGGCATGGAAGTTTTTAGATGAACCTGTTGCGGGTAAACGCCTTTTACAATGGCTGCGTGAATGGCGTAAAAGCAATGCTGCCGTGGTTATTTCCACCCAGAACCTGCACATTATCGAAAAAGCCTTTCCGCTGGTATTTTCAGAAATCGCTATGGCTTGCCCGACAAAACTGTTTCTTAGTAACCCCGCCGCCGAGGAAGAAGTTTCGATCAATGCTTATAAAATTCTTGGCTGCAAAGCCGCTGAAATCCGCAGAATCCGTCATTTAACGCCGAAGCGTGAGTATTTTGTGAAAAAAGGTGATTTTCGCCGGACATTCAGCCTCGATATGGTTGAGGGTGACATCGGACTTGCTACCGTTGCCGCAAGCTCTAAAAAAGATTTAAAAGAGATAGATAAATTAGATTTTGAACATTCCAGTGAAGAAGATTTACTGCACCAGTGGCTTGATTTTAAAGGTGTTGATAGTGGCTATGTGCAGTATCTGACAGACAGACTGAAATCAAGGGGTGAAATATGAGAAAGTTATTAATCGCGGGTATCTTTGCTGTAAGCAGTCTTACCAGCATCAGCAGTTTTGCCGGCGGTTGGGCGACTGAAACAACACAGTGGCTCAATAAGATACAACTGACTGAACAAGTCAGGCAGCAAATACATACCGTTCAGAACCAGATAAAAGATATGCAGGAACTACCTGCCTCAGTATTAAACCTCGGTGCCAGCAAAGAAGAAATTTTAGGTGTGTTTAAAGAGCTTAAACGAATTTATCACGAGGGACAAAATATTGCCAACGCCGGACAGGACGTAGCTAATTATTACAAAAAAATGGGAAATATTGATATTGCGGACGCATTGCAGAACGGCAACTACCCACAACTGTTTAATCAGTGGAGTAACCAGAATCACGACACTGTGAAAGCGGTTCTTAAACAAGGAGGTCTGTCTGAAGAATGGTTCACCAATCAACAGGCTGAAGTGAGTGACTATAACGCCGTACTGAACAACGCAGACGGCACAGTGTCAGCTTTACAGGCAGCGGGTAAACTCGCAAACGCTCAGTTAGACAGTATAAATCAGCTTGCACAATTGCAAATGTCCCAGAATAACCTGCTGGCATCTCAGGCAGCGACTCAACAAAGCGAAAAAGATGCGGAGAGAGCCGATACAATCCGGCGTTCAGAAATGAATGTGATCATAAATTCTGATAACAACACTGCTGCTGATTTTCTAAAGAGGGACTAAATATGAAACTGATTACCACAGGACTTTCTTTCCTCCTGATAATTACCGTTGTTTCTACTGGATATTTATGGAAACAAAATAAAGAATTGCATTATCAGATTAATGAGCTATCTACCGTTGTTGCTGAACAACGTGTTGCAGTTCAAAGTTGCCTTAAAGAAAAAACAGATACGCAACATAGAGGTAAAGCTAATTTTGTTATTCCAGATGATTCAGGTAATGCGGAAGATTGGTTAAAACGATAACTACGCTAAGGATGTGCCATGAAAAAGATTATTTTCCTTTTCTGTGTATTGCTAATGCCATTTTTAACACATTTAGCATATGCGGATGATGTAAGTGGATTAACTGGTGAATGGAAGTCGCCGGAAGAAGTCCGCCGTCTTATTGATGAAAGTAGAAGAGAAACAGCTTTAATAAATCAGTACACTAATGAGTGTGCAAAGGGTAATAATCAAAGTTGTATTCAATTGGAAACTATAAAGTCAAAAAACAGCAAAATTAATTTAGATGCAAATTTTGTCAAAACTTTTAGTGATTCTTTTCAACAAGAAATAAAAAAGTGGCTGCCGCCTTTGCAAAAAGCTGCCAAATATTTACTTTTTACACTTGGGATTATTGCACTGGTCTTAAAAATGGTTCCACTGGTTCTAAAGGGGGCTGATTTAGGGGAGATAATAAAAGAACTGATAATTTTTGTTTTAATTATTGGTATCTGGTTGGCATTTATAATAAACGCTAAAGAGTGGACTGATGCAATCATAAATAGCTTTATGAAACTAGCTCAATTAGCTAATCAAACATCTATGCAAGCTACGCCTGTTGGAATATTAAAGCAAGGGTTTATTGTTGTTGGCAAAGTGTTTACTGACCCGATAAACCCTATAACGTTATTAACGCAGGTTATTTGTGCATTAATTATAATGATTATTTATGCGAAAATTGCATTTTATTTACTGAAAGTCATGCTTGAGACGTACATTGTTTCTTATGGAGGAATAATTCTGTTGGGGTTTGGTGGGATAGCTTTCACCAGCGACTATGCAAAACGCTATTTTACCTACGTTATCTCATGCGGCATTAAATTATTTATGACATTACTTATTATCGGTTTTGGCGGTAATTTTATTGCCTCATTCCTGACTCTCAATTTTACTGAATTTGCAAATTGCGTCGCAATTGTTGCTGTTGTTGTCATGCTTATGATGTTGGCTGAAGGTATACCCGACATGGCACAGTCTATGGTCACTGGTGCCAGCTTAGGCAATAGCAATATGAATATCGGCGGCTCTCTTGCAACAATGGCCGCTGCCGCCGCAGCATTTACCGCCGCCTGTTATGCCGGAGCCGCCGCCTTTAAAGCGGCAGGGGCGGCCAATGCAGCAGGAGGAGGCGGAGCCGCTACAGGCGGACTTTCCGGCGGTGATTTAGCGAATGCGTTAAGCAAAGGCGGCGGCTCGGGTGTTGCCGGTGGGGGCGGTTCCGGCGGTAGTAGTTCACTGCCTAACGGGGGTAAATCCGGTGCTCAGTTAGTGAAAGAGGGAAAAGTACAATCGCCTAATAAAAATACGGGTAACACAGCAACGGATACTGAATCAGGAAAACCACAACAAAGCAGAACGGGAGCAGCCCTGAAAGCTGTCGCTAAATCCGTTGGTGAGGGAATACTCAATAAAGCAGCAGGAAGCAGAGGCTCCACGGCAGCAAACATTACCCGTGCAGCGTTAAATAATGCTGCACAAAGTCAACAGTCCACAGAAAGCCCTCGTAAACCTATTGCCAGTCCGTATGCAAAAAGCACCGGAAATAATAGTAGCGGAACCAGTAAAACGCCTAACAAGGGAAATAATGATACAGGGGAAAATCAATGAGTGATGATAAATTCAAAAAATCGTCCGGCTGGAACAGTTTTTTAGGTAAGACTAAAGAACAAGTTACGTTCTACCGATGGACTACTATCCTTTGCGCTGTCGCGGCTATTATCTCTATTTCTGGCTGTATTTATTTCTCTTCTCAGGTGAAATATGTGCCTTTTGTTGTTGAAGTCAACAAAGATTACGCGCCGTTGCAGGTTCATCAGCTAGAGTCTTTAGGGCAAAGCAAAGATGCGGTTACACGTTCGCAACTGGCAACGATTATCAAAAATATGCGGGTAGTCTATGCCGGAGATAAAGAAGCGCAATTAGATGCTATTAAATCAGTCTATTATTTCATCAAAACCAACTCGCAACCTTACAAATATGTTCAGGAGATGTTCTCAGTTGATGATCCGATGAATCAGAAATTTTTAAATCAGGTGGAAATAAAAGCCATTCTTCCTTTAAGTAAAGATACATGGAGGGCTGAATGGGTAGAAAAGAAAGCTATGCCTGATGGTAAAAATGTTCTGTCACGAAACTATTCAGCGGTTATTCAGGTTGAGTATGCAGATACTATTTCTGCTGAAATGATTATCAATAACCCTATCGGGTTATATCTTAAAAATATGCAAATTACAGAAGAATATAAATAGGGTATAACGTTATGAAAAAAACAATTTTATTTACCTCATTGCTGATTTCAGGCGTTGCATTAGCTGATCCTGTTGTGCCTTCTGTCAGTAATATAGAAAGGATTAATACAGGTGCAACCTCTCAACCAACAACGCCACAGCAGGCTATGCCATCTTCAATGCTCTTAGGTGGTAAAGACTTACCTTTAAGCCGAAAAGAACAACAGGCGATTAAAACAGCAAATCAATGGGTTAACGGGAAACAGTATATTTCTAATGGCGGTCAGGAAGTCGTGTACACATATGGAGCAGGTCAGGCGGCCATTATTGCCACACCGCTAAAACTCAGTGTTTTTGAGCTTGAATCCGGCGAACGTATTGTTAATGAGGGTATTCAGTTAGGTGATTCTGTTCGTTGGCACGCTACCCCCGTAAAACAGGGGAATCAGACGAATGTTATTATAAAACCAACGGACACAGGACTATCAACGGATTTAGTTGTCGTCACAGACCGCCGTACTTATCACATTAAATTAATTTCAAACAGTAAAAACTATACTCCATTAGTCAAATTCAGTTATCCAGAAGATGAAAACCAAAAAGCGTGGAATGCGTACTATCAAAATTCAGGTGCAGATAATAGCAGTATCTCACTTGCCGGAAATAAAACGGGACTTGCCCCTATAAATTTTGATTATACCATTAAAGGCGATAATAAAATGAAACCGTTGCGGGTTTACGACAATGGTGCTCAGGTGTTTATTCAAATGGATGGAAAACTACAGGAAACTCCCGCATTATTTGTCATTAATGGCTCAGGAAAACAGCAATTAGTTAATTATCGTTATGTGGATAATACCTTTGTTGTTGACCGCTTGTTTAACAAAGCTGTTCTGACACTTGATGTTGGCGGTGATCAGGAAAAAGTTACCATCACAAAGGGGTAAACGATGAAATACAAATTATTCTTTGCCTTTGTATGTATGGTATTAGCAGGGTGTGTTAGTAAGCCTAATATCTCATCGTATGATGGTACACAGGGAACAATAGGGAAAAACAGTATTCAAAAAATGGTATATGGCGTTGATGTTATTTTTTCTAAACTTCATTCAAAAAATACTAT
>NZ_MAYS01000240.1 GCF_001756855.1 Candidatus Erwinia dacicola
GGGCGTTTTCCCCTGGCGCTCAAGTCGCAGCTTATTCACCCAACGGGGGATAGCCGAATGGCTTACGTTAACTGCCTCTGCGGCCTTAACGTAGGTATAGCCGTGGTCGACAACTAACTTCGCCGCTTCGAGCTTAAATTCTGGCGTGAAATGTTTAGCCATTGGGTCACCTGTGGTGTTGGGAAGGTGAGAATATCACCTTCCGATCAGATGGCCAGTATCAGTGTGCCACTCCCCCCACCGGGAAATCGTCGCCGCATTCTAAGGAACTGTACGATGCGGATGTCTCTCCGGCGCTGGTCTCGAAGGTGACGAATGCGGTGATGGAGCAGGTCGTGGAGTGGCAGAATAGCCCTCTAGAGGCCATCTACCCTATTGTTTATCTGGACTGTATTGTCCTGAAGGTACGTCAGAATAGCTGCGTCATCAATAAGTCGGTGTTCCTGGTGTTAGGCATAGACATCGAAGGCTATAAAGAACTGCTGGGCATGTAGCTCGCGGAAAACGAAGGTGCAAAGTTCTGGCTGAACGTCCTGACTGAGCTGAAAAACCGCGGCCTGAATGATATTCTAATCGCCTGTGTAGATGGTCTGAAAGGCTTTGCGGATGCCATCAACGCGGTCTATCTGGAAACGCGGATCCAGCTGTGCATCGTGCATATGGTCCGTAACAGCCTGCGCTTTGTCTCTTGGAAGGACTACAAAGCCGTCACCAGCGACCTGAAGACCATCTATCAGGCGCCGACGGAAGAGGCAGCCCTACAGGCGCCGTGGGACAACCGGTATCCGCAGATAAGCCGGAGCGGGGAGTCCAACTGGACCAACCTTGCCACGTTCTTCGCTTACCCGAAGGATATCCGCAAAATGATGTACACCACCAATGCCATTGAGTCGCTGAATAGCGTGATCCGCCATGCTATCAAGAAGCGTAAGGTGTTCCCGACGGATGACTCAGTGCGTAAAGTCGTGTGGCTGGCGATACAGGCAGCGTCGCAAAAATGGACGATGCCGCTGAAGGACTGGCGCGTGGCAATGAGTCGCTTTATTATCGAGTTCGGTGGCCGCCTGAACGACCACCTCTAAAAAGGCATTTACACAGAATCATGTACAGGGTCTTGCGGTCGGCAAAGTGCCTGTTTTCGGGTTTTTTAAGCGAGGTGGCAAGGTTTATACCCGATGCTAAATCGCGGACATTACTGCCGGTAATTGATCTTGACCCGCCATCTCCGGACAGTTTTTGTATCTTAAGTTAACGATGCCCGCTGCCGCCAGTATTCCCTCGGGGAGTTATATCCCCGCGCGCTGTGCGGGTGGTTCTCATTGTAATGCGTGAACGCTGCTGCAGCTGCAAGGTTTCGCGAGCCTGTACACGAGATTGTGTAATTGCCTGATTTTGATATGTTCAATTCAACATCAAAAACAGGTTAAATTATGGACGTAAAACAGTTACAGGCTCTGGCTAATGAACTGGCCAAAAATCTCAAAACCCCAGAGGATCTCAATCAGTTCGATCGGCTGCTGAAAAAAGTTAGTGTGGAAGCCGCCCTCAATGCCGGAATGACTCACTATCTCAGGTACGATAAAAACCAGCCCAGGACCAGTAGCAATGCCCGTAATGGTTACTCGACAAAAACGGTAGCCAGCAGTGTGGCCCACTGGAACTGCAAATTCCACGCGATCCACCCGGGAAATCGCCGCCGCGTTCAAGGAACTGTACGATGCGGATGTCTCTCCGGCGCTGGTCTCGAAGGTGACGGATGCGGTGATGGAGCAGGTCGTGGAGTGGCAGAATCGCCCTCTGGACACCATCTACCCTATTGTTTATCTGGACTGTATTGTACCTGAAGGTACGTCAGGATAGCCGCGTCATCAATAAGTCGGTGTTCCTGGCGCTGGGCATAAACATCGAAGGCCATAAAGAACTGCTGGGCATGTAGCTCGCAGAAAACGAAGGTGCAAAGTTCTGGCTGAACGTCCTGACTGAGCTGAAAAACCGCGGCCTGAATGATATCCTGATCGCCTGTGTAGATGGTCTGAAAGGCTTTTCGGATGCCATCAACGCGGTCTATCCGGAAACGCGGATCCAGCTGTGCATCGTGCATATGGTCCGTAACAGCCTGCGCTTTGTCTCCTGAAAGGACTACAAAGCCGTCACCAGCGACCTGAAGACCATCTATCAGGTGCCGACGGAAGAGGCAGCCCTACAGGCGCCGTGGGACAACCGATATCCGCAGATAAGCCGGAGCGGGGAGTCCAACTGGACCAACCTTACCACGTTCTTCGCTTACCCG
>NZ_MAYS01000241.1 GCF_001756855.1 Candidatus Erwinia dacicola
CCATCACCTGCCAGGCTTGCCCGCAGGAGCTGAAAACGCGAAGCATGATAAGCACTCCAGTCAATGAGTATCACAACACGGGACATCCCCTGTGTAATTTCCTAAGTAACCCTCTGAAAAATGGTTAAAACTGCATTCTGCAGAAGAGGATTGTCCAACAGTCGATCCACCCGTTTTATTTTGTTTTTAACCGATGCAGTTCTACCCAAATGACGACCGATACTGGTAAGTGTGAGAGAGGCACCATTTGTTACAGCACTGGTGGCGTCAATCAGTGATCTTTGGCGGTAGAAATGCAGAGGCTCCAGTATATTTTTGAAGAATTTTTGGCATAATGAGCGAGCAGGCATAGTGGTGATTTCCTTGAAATTGTTAGCGCAATCAATCAGATCACATAGTGCTATGCCTGTCTCATTTTTCTGGAAATTCCTCAGAAGGAAGACCCAGCCTTTTCTGCTCTAACCTCCCCTGCCACACTGCTGTATTCTCCGCCTGTTTTTTTTGGCATAATGCGCGCTGACTCACATACTCACATCGCAAATTAAAGGCTATCTCTGTGCTAGTTTCCAGCAATGTCACCATGCAGTTTGGCAGTAAGCCGCTGTTCGAAAATATCTCTGTCAAATTTGGCGGCGGCAACCGCTACGGTCTGATCGGTGCCAACGGCAGCGGTAAGTCTACCTTTATGAAAATTCTCGGTGGCGACCTAGTTCCTTCCGGCGGTAATGTCTTGCTCGATCCGAACGAGCGCCTCGGTAAACTGCGCCAGGATCAGTTCGCCTTTGAACAGTATTCCGTGCTGGATACAGTGATCATGGGCCACGGCGAGCTGTGGGCGGTGAAGGAAGAGCGCGATGCGATCTATGCACTGCCGGAGATGAGCGAAGAAGACGGTTACAAAGTCGCTGACCTCGAAGAGAAGTATGGCGAGATGGACGGCTACACCGCAGAAGCGCGCGCCGGTGAGCTGCTGCTGGGCGTGGGTATTCCGCTGGAGCAGCACTACGGCCCGATGAGCGAAGTGGCTCCCGGCTGGAAACTGCGCGTGCTGCTGGCACAGGCGTTGTTCTCTAACCCGGAAATTCTGCTGCTCGACGAACCAACGAACAACCTAGACATCGATACGATTCGCTGGCTGGAGCTGGTGCTGAACGAACGTAACAGCACCATGATCATCATTTCGCACGATCGTCACTTCCTAAATATGGTCTGCACCCACATGGCAGACCTCGACTACGGCGGGCTGCGCGTTTACCCGGGCAACTACGACGAGTACATGACGGCAGCGACCCAAGCGCGTGAGCGTCTGCTGTCTGATAACGCCAAGAAGAAAGCGCAGATCAACGAGCTGCAGTCCTTCGTCAGCCGCTTCAGCGCCAACGCCTCAAAATCCCGTCAGGCTACCTCACGCGCCAAGCAGATCGACAAGATCAAACTGGATGAGGTGAAAGCGTCGAGCCGTCAGAACCCGTTCATCCGTTTCGAGCAGGATAAGAAACTGTTCCGTAATGCGCTGACGCTGGAAGCAGTGACTAAAGGTTTCGACAATAGCCCGCTGTTTAAGAACGTCAATATGCTGCTGGAAGTGGGCGAAAAGCTGGCGATCCTCGGCCCGAACGGTATTGGTAAAACCACGCTGCTGAAAACGCTGATTGGCGAACTGCTGCCGGACAACGGCACCGTAAAATGGTCAGAGAATGCGCGAATTGGTTACTACGCGCAGGATCACGCCCACGACTTCGCCGACGACCTGACTGTGTTCGACTGGATGAGCCAGTGGAAGCAGGAGAGCGATGATGAGCAGGCGGTACGCGGCATTCTCGGCCGTCTGCTGTTCAGCCAAGACGATATCAAGAAGCCAGCCAAAGTGCTGTCCGGTGGTGAGAAGGGCCGTATGCTGTTCGGCAAGCTGATGATGCAGAAGCCGAACGTACTGATCATGGATGAACCGACTAACCACCTCGATATGGAATCGATTGAAGCGCTGAACATCGCGCTGGAGATGTACGAAGGCACGCTGATTTTCGTTTCTCACGACCGTGAATTCGTCAGCTCGCTGGCCACTCGCGTCATTGAGATGACCACGGGCAAACTGAACGACTTTACCGGCAACTACGAAGACTACCTGCGCAGCCAAGGCATCGTGTAAACCCTTTCATTACGCGATATCCGGCAAGGGCCGACCCTTGCCGCGGATTTTGCGGGCTGACCTAAACAGAAGGTCAGCCACTACGTGTTTTCACTTACCCGATTCTTCCCCGCCCGCTTCGCGATATATAACGCCTTATCCGCCCCGGCAATCAGCTGATGGCGCGCGACTTCGCTGCGTTCGGTAATCGCCACCGCCTCAGTCGCCTGACCGGCAAAGCGCAGCGCCGCTGTCCGATCCGCTCTCGGCATAATCAGCGCAAACTCTTCACTGTCGTAGCGCGTCACAAAATCTTCCGGGCGGTGCGGCAGGCATGACAGCGTATGAGCGATCTGTTTCAGGCAATCATCTTCGGCTAGGTGACCATAAGTGTAGTTAAACGCTTTAAACGAATCGAGGTAGAGTCTTGAGACGTGGTGTAAATGGCACTGTTGCAAAG
>NZ_MAYS01000242.1 GCF_001756855.1 Candidatus Erwinia dacicola
CTCATCAAGGGTAAAGAACGTCCATCACATGCCAGGCTTGCCCGCAGGAGCTGGAAACGCGAAGCGTGATAAGCGCTCCAGTCAATGAGTATCACAGCACGGGACATTCCCTGCGTAATTTTCCGTGTAACTCGCTGAAAAATTGTGGAAACCGCATTTTGCATGTGAGAATTTCCCAGCAGTTGATCCGCCCGCTTTATTTTATTTTTAACGGATGCTGTTCCTGTCAAATGACGTCCGATACTGGTAAGAGTGAGAGAGGCACCATTTATGACAGCACTGGTTGCATCAATCAGTGATTTCTGGCGGTAAAGATGCAGAGGCTCCAGTACACTTTTAAAGAATTTTTGGCATAATACACGGGCAGGCATAGCGGTGATTTCCTTGAAATTGTTAGCGCAATCAATTAGATCACATTACACTATGCCTGTCTTGTTTTCTGGGGATTCATCAGGGGGAAACCCCGCCATTTAAAAGAAGGATAAAAAATGGCTACCTCAGTTTATTTTTATAACGCATCTTCCGAACAAAAATTAATCGCCAATTCCTTAAAAGAATTAAAAGACAATCTTATCATAAAAGATTCATACCGTGGCGACGTTACCAGTGAAGTAAAAGGAATAATAAGATTATGGCTAAAAGATGGAGATAAAAACATAAACGATTTAAAAGAATAGCTTTCCTATTATAATTTATTTGTAAACCCTGAAATTGCAGAATTTCAGGATAAAAATAAACGTTGCGGACTAAGATTAAATGCCTATTTAAGTGGGATTTAAAAGGAGGTGAGTGGGATTTAAAAGGAAGTGAAAACCTAAAAATCTGAAAGGTGTGATCAGGTTGTTCTAGCAACCTGATCACGTATCGACAAATAAACTTCACGAGGTTTTTAAATGTCAACGCATCAAATCGTACAGGTTGCGGATTCCCTTGTCAAAGGCTGGGAAACCCGAATCCCCGCGATGAGAGGCGGCGAGTGGGAGCAATTCAGGTGGTGGTTAAACTACCTGCAAGGGTACCAAATGTTTTAACAAGAGAAGGGGCTTAATGCCCCTTATTTATTGACAATAAAGCATTCTGCAACTAAAATTAGTTGCATGAGGAAGGGGGGTATGGGGAAAAATGATAAATTGCTGGAAAAATTCATAAACAGCAAGAAAACATTTGAATGGACGGAACTGATTGTACGCCCCATTCCCACTTGAAACGCAACAAAACCGAGGGGGCTTATGCCGCCAGTAAGTGCGTTAAAAATACCTCGTTGGGGGAACGATAGCCCAGTGATTTTCTCCCGCGCGTGTTGAGTATGTGTTCGAGTTCAGCCATCTTGCGATGGCTCACCTGACTGAAGTCGGTTCCCTTGGGGTAAAAGCGCCGTATCAGACCGTTGGTATGCTCATTCAGGCCACGTTCCCAGGAATGGTATGGGCGTGCAAAGT
>NZ_MAYS01000243.1 GCF_001756855.1 Candidatus Erwinia dacicola
TATCTTTGCAACAGTGCCAAGCCCACCATGTCTTTGATATCTGGTACCGCAACACATCAGAGGTGAAACCCATGGCCATCACTGGCGACATGCACAACATCAATAAAGCCAAATTTGCGATCCTGCATTGGTTTGGCCTGCGCTTTGAACCTCATTTCACGGACTGAACAGGCAGTTGCAGGAGCTGTACTGCATCAGAGAACCGTCGGCCCATAAAAAATGCCTGCGCGGCCCGCCGATCAGATTGACCGAGATCTTATTATCCGCGAGAAAAGCAATCTCGATCACATCGTCGCCACGCTGGGGCTGAAAGAAATAACGCAGGGGACGCTGGTCCGCAAACTGTGCACGTACACCACGACCAATCCGACCCGGCAGGCACTATTCGAATATGACCGGCTGATACGCAGCATCTACACGCTGAAATATCTGCGCGATCCGCAGCTGGAGCTCAACATCCGGCGTTTCCAGAACCGGATTGAATCTTATCACCAGCTGCGTGCCGCAGTGACCAAAGTCGGCGTCGGCGGAAAGAAGGAATTAACCGGGAAAAATGATATTGAAACAAACATCAGTAACCAGTGCGGGCGGCTGATTTCCAACGTGATCGTATATTACAACTCGGCAATCCTGTCGCGATTGCTGGAACGACTGGAAACGGAAGGCAATGCCAAAGGCTTTGAGGCGCTAGCCCAGATATCACCAGTGGCCTAGCAGCACATTTTGTTAAACGGACATTATACTTTCCAGAGCAGCAATGAGATTATTGACCTAGATGAGCTGGTTGCCGGGCTGAAACTGGGGTAACGGAAATTTTGGCGGTTCCGGCGTAGAACCCCTAATAATTGCCTGCGCGGTTAACCTGGACGGACGCCGGGAGATTATCGGAATGGGTATCGGCGAGTCAGAAGCCAAAGCGTTCTGGCTGGCCTTCCTGCTTAGCCTGAAAGAGCGCGGACTGGAGGGCGTTAAGCTGGTTATCTCCGACTCGCACAGCGGCCTGAAGGCGGCGATACAGCAGGTGTTCTGTGCAGACCGATGAGAAAAGTGCC
>NZ_MAYS01000244.1 GCF_001756855.1 Candidatus Erwinia dacicola
GTGATTTTATCCGGGGCTGACCAGTGGGTTACTTTGTTTCGTTTCGAGTGAGAATGGGCGGACGTCCCGGGCAAAGCTGACTGTCAGATAATTATGGCAGCACTTTGGCAGAGAGGATGACGACCGGTTTTTCGGGCACATTCTGGTAAGGGCCGAAGGTTTTGGTCGGGACCTGAGCAATCTTATCGGCAACGTCTATACCTTTAACCACTTTACCAAATACCGCGTAGCCAAAATCACGCTGGCCGTGGTCGAGGAAAGCGTTATCTGTCACGTTGATAAAGAACTGGCTGGTGGCGCTGTCTTTATCCGCAGTACGGGCCATAGAGATAGTGCCGCGCTTGTTTAGCAGGCCGTTATCCGCCTCATTCTTGATTGGCGGTTTTGGCTGTTTCTGCTGCATATCGGCAGTGAAACCGCCGCCCTGCAGCATGAAGCCTGGGATCACGCGGTGGAAGATGGTGTTGTTATAAAAACCACCGTTCACGTAATCCACAAAATTAGCCACCGATACTGGTGCTTTCTGGTTATTCAGTTCCAGTTCAATACTGCCTGCTGAAGTGGTCAACAGCACATGCGTGTCCCCCTTCACCTTCACTGCAACAATGGCGGCAGAGACAGTAGACAGTGCGAGAACTGTCGCCAGCGCGGTCAAAGTACGTTTCAACATGAAAAATTCCTTACTGAGGGCAACAAATAAAAAAATTCTGCTGAGTGTAAAGAGGTACTTACCAATACCAACGCGGCAGCATTCTACAATTATTTACTTAGTATTGTTGTGACGCAACCCTTCCGCACGCTGAAATTAGTGATTAGAATCACGTTATGAATGAAATATGAAAATAATTGTTTCAGTAAAGATTTAAGAAGATCACAAATCTGGTTAAACTTCTCCCGTTTATCATGAGCAACTCCGCCGGTAGCGTTCTTTATCAACAGGTTTCCACTATGACAAATCGCGATCGAATCGGGCTTACTTGGATCAGCTTCTTCTCTTACGCGCTGACCGGTGCAGTGGTTATCGTTACCGGTATGGTGCTAGAGAATATCGCTGCTTACTTCCAGCTGCCCGTGGCTCAGATGAGCAACACCTTCACCTTCCTTAACGCCGGGATCCTGCTGACGGTATTCCTGAATGCTTGGCTGATGGATATCGTGCAGCTGAAGCTCCAGCTGATCTTCGGCTTCGTGCTGATGGTACTGGCCGTGCTGGGCCTGATGACTAGCCACAGCCTCACCGTTTTTTCACTGTGTATGTTTGTGCTGGGCGTGATGAGCGGGATTACCATGTCGATTGGTACTTTCCTGATCACTCACCTGTATGAAGGGGGCCAGCGCAGTTCACGCCTGCTGTTTACCGACTCCTTCTTCAGCATGGCCGGGACGATTTTTCCGATCATCGCTGCGGCTATCCTTGCCCGCTCGCTGCCGTGGTACTGGGTTTATGCCTGCATCGGCGTGATCTACTTGGCGATCTTCGTTCTGGCGCTGTGCGTTGAATTCCCGGTACTCGGTAAGAAAACCGCCAGCGGCGCGCCGGTTAGCAAAGAAAAATGGGGCATCGGCGTGGGTTTCCTCGCCATTGCTGCCCTATGCTACATCCTCGGCCAGCTTGGCTTTATCGGCTGGGTGCCACTGTACGCCACCAAAAACATGGGCATGGATATCGGTCTGGCCGGTAGCTTGGTAGGTAACTTCTGGATCGCCTATATGATCGGCATGTGGGCCTTTAGCGCCATTCTGCGCTTCTTCGATCCGCAGCGTATCCTGACCGTTCTGGCGCTGGCAGCGACCGCACTGATGTACTGGTTTATCAGCGAAACTGATGCCTCAATGCTGAAGTGGATCATGATGAACTTGGGTTTTTTCTCCAGCGCTATCTACACCACCATCATTACCCTCGGCTCGCTGCAGACCAAAATGGCCTCGCCTAAGCTGGTCAACTTTATTCTCACCTGCGGTACCGTTGGCACCATGCTGACCTTCGTGGTCACCGGTCCTATCGTTGACAGCCACGGCCCGCACGCCGCGCTGGCAACCGCTAATGGCCTGTACGCCGTGGTGTTTGTCATGTGTCTGCTGCTCGGCTTCGTCAGCAAGCACAAGCTGCACGGGCATATGGGTTCGCATTAATCCCGTGACTAGGGCGAGGCATGCCTCGCCCCTACCGGAAAGGGGATTAAACGTTGGGGAGGAACTTGTTCCTCCCCTTTTTATTACTTAACGCCTGAAATCCACTTTCTCGCTCTCAGCAAGACGAATGGTGCTGGCGGCAGGCACGGTTTCGGCGATGATCTTGCCGTAACGGATCGAGTAGCGCACCGTCACCTGACGGCGCAAGGCATCGAAGCCACTGTCGGCAGGCAGGATCACTAGGTTGGCGCTGTTAGTGGTGATGAGTTTTATGCCGGAGTCCAGCTGGTCATAGGTCGAGTCTGTCAAGGTGGTGTAAATTCACTTACAGCCTTCCAATCCGGTAATGGGCCTGTTATGTGCTGAGTGGCAACGCGTCGA
>NZ_MAYS01000245.1 GCF_001756855.1 Candidatus Erwinia dacicola
AATCTCCTAACCATGAACATCCGCTAAGCGGCTCAGTTCTGCGAAAATTTCTTAAGTAACCAATTAAAATCCCTGCGGTTTTTTATTTATAGTAAGAGTTTTCTGATACAACTCCTTAACTTATCGGTTCCGTTAAGTGTGCAGCAAGTAGCGAAAAGGTAAACCTGAAAAGGCAAAAACTGTGGCCGGGCAGCCCCGGCCAGCAGAAATTACATCACGGCAGTGAAGGCTTCCGCTACCTGATGCACGTTGTTGCGGTTGAGACCGGCCATGCAGACGCGCCCGCTGGCGATCAGATAGACGCCAAACTCGTTACGCAGGCGATCAACCTGTGCAGCGCTCAGCCCGGTGTAGCTGAACATACCGCGCTGCCTGATCAGGAAGTCGAAGTTCTTGCCCGGCACCGCCTGAGTCAGCGCGTCCACCAGCACCTGGCGCATCTCAAGAATACGCAGGCGCATCGCTTCCACTTCCGCCAGCCAGCTGGCCTTCAGCTCAGGGTTATTCAGCACGCAGGAAACCACCTGCGCCCCGAAGTTTGGCGGGCTGGAGTAGTTGCGGCGCACGGTGGCTTTCAGCTGCCCCAGTACGCGAGCGGCTTCTTCTGCGTCATCACAGACGATTGACAGACCACCAACGCGCTCGCCGTACAACGAGAAAATTTTTGAGAAGGAGTTGCTGACCAGTGCTGGCAGGCCCGCCGCGGCGATGCTGCGAATGGCATAAGCATCTTTCTCCATGCCGCCGCCAAAGCCCTGATAGGCGATATCGAGGAACGGAATCAGCTCGCGCTCTTTCAGCACCTTGGTCACTTCATCCCACTGCGCATTAGTCAGGTCGGCACCGGTTGGGTTGTGACAGCACGGATGTAGCAGCACGATGCTTTGCGCCGGCAGCGTATTAAGTTTTTCCAGCAGCGTGTCAAACTTCACGCCGTTGGTTGCCGTGTCATACCACGGGTAGGTATTTACGGTGAAACCGGCACCGTTAAAGATGGCAATATGGTTTTCCCAGGTCAGGTCGCTGACCCATACCTGCGAATCTGGGAAGTAGAACTTCAGGAAGTCGGCACCGACTTTCAGCGCACCGGAACCGCCCAGCGTCTGAATAGTGGCGATGCGGCCCGCTTTCAGCACAGGGTGCTCAGCGCCGAACAGTAAAGGCGCGATGGCGCTGAGGTAAGGCGGCAGGCCTTCCATCGGCAGATAGAGCGAGGCGGCCTGCGGCTGGGCGTGCAGCTGCTCTTCAGCGGCGGCAACGGTCTGCATCTGTGGGATCACACCCTGTTCGTTATAATATAGACCAATGCTCAGGTTGACCTTGTGCGGGCGGGCATCCTGCTTGAAGGTTTCCATCAGGGAGAGGATCGGGTCGCCAGCGTAGGCATCAACGTCTTGAAACACGGTGCAAATCTCCATTAAATAAGCAATAAATTCAGCGACTCAGACGAAATAGCGGCCAGGTCGATGGTTCATGGCGATAATCAGGTTCAATACCACGGCTCCGGCAATTGAGGCTGCCAGCATCTCGCGTGAGACCACAAACAGCGAGGCCAGCACCACGCAGGTATCGATCACCATCTGCAATTTTCCGGCGCGAATACCGTAACGGTCCTGCAGCCATAGCGCCAGAATATTGATGCCGCCAAGGCTGGCCTTGTGGCGAAATAACACTATAAACCCAATTCCCATCACCACGTTACCGAACAGTGTCGCATAAAAGTAATCCAGCGCGGAAAAATGGATAAATAACGGGTGCAGGTGGCTGAAGAGCGAAACCAGCGCCACGGCAGAGAAGGTTTTTACGGTGAATGCCCAGCCCATGCGCCTGACTGCCAGCCAGTAGAACGGGATGTTGATCAGGAAGAAAGCGAGGCCAAAAGAGGTTTTGCTCAGATAACTGATGAGGAAGGAAATGCCTGCAGTGCTGCCGGTTAGCGCCCCGGCCTGTTTTAACAGCGTAATGCCAAAGGAGACCATCAAAGTGCCAAGCACGATAGCCAGCACATCTTCCAGCAGGGTATGGGGGATTTTGACCGGTTGTACCACGTTGTCCATCAGATTGATTCTCTGGTGATTATTACTATGAATATGGCAGAACGATCGCCAAGTTTTAGTAATAATCTAGCAAAAATCGCACCAATTCGGTGAAGGTTCAGACCACCGGATGGTGCCAGCGAATTAACCTATTGAATACAAGTCACTTTATTGCTCGACTTTGTGCATGAAATCATTAAATCGTCATTTCGCGCACTGAAAATTGTTTTCCCGCACAGATTTTGCGTAAAACCAGAATTAAATGCACAATTCCGGTACATAACATGCACCATTCTAGCGCAGCAGATTCTCGCTCACCGACATCAAACCATTCTCCTTTAGACGGTTGAGGACCACAGAGGTTTTCACATGCGCCACGCTCTGATGCCCGGCGACCTGCTGGCTGATTAAGGCACTCAGCCCGGCGAGATCGGCAACCGCGACTTTTAACAGGTAATCGGCATCTCCGATGGTTTTATAGGTATCAACAATGCCTAGCTGCTCCGCCACCATGCGGTGAAAACTCTCAACGTACTCCGGGAGATTATCGGAATGG